>JBKQKT010000585.1:0-3734 GCA_052147365.1 Candidatus Korobacteraceae bacterium
CGAGCAGTTCTGGGCAAACGCCATTGCAAAGCACACCGGAGCGCCGATACAACCGGCCCCGTTCGAGAAAGACGGCGAGCCTTGGAATGTTTTCTCGTTTGAATCGCAGATCGAGTAAAGTAACGCAATCTTCCTCGATTAAGTAAAGGAACGCAAATTATGAAATCGCTCCACTTGGAAATTCTTTGCCCTTGAGGCCAGCACCCACCCAAGCCATCAAAGGCAACTCCCGCCACAGCGCCCTGCATCGGTTGATTGGATAGGTGCCCGCCTGCGCGAACGCCAGTAGGGCACTCGACGTGGGAGGAACCCGACGAGAACATCGCACATCTCAAGAACGCGCAGCACAGGCAGGATCTTTCTTTGCTCCGCAACGTTGCTGCTGACCAGCGCAGCACTCGCGCAAAACCCCGGCGGGGCGCCACAGCAACCCAACATGCCGAGCCAGCAGCCGCAGGCGAGCCCCGGCATGGGATCGCCCGAAAGCTCTCCGGGCACCGCGCCCACAGGACAGAACTTCAGCGACCAGGCCTTTGTCGCAAAAGCGCTTGCCGGTGGAGACGCCGAAGTACAGCTAGGTCAGCTCGCCGAACAGAAATCGCAGAGCCAAGACGTAAAGCAATTCGCACAGAAGATGGTGTCCGATCACACACAGATGGGCGACAAGTGGTTCAAGCCCGTTGCCAAACAGCTTGGCGTTTCAGAACCAAAAGGGCCTGACAAGAAGGGAAAAAACTCATCGCCAAACTGGAGACCCTCTCCGGCCCGCAGTTTGATACGGAGTACATCCAGGCGATGGTCAAGGACCACAAGGAGGACCTGAAGAATTTCACCGAAGAAGCGCAGGCGACGCAGGACCCGAATGTGAAGCATGTCGCTCAACAGGGCGAGAACATCATCCAGCAGCACCTGCAACTGATTGAACAAGTCGCCAAGAATCACAACGTAGATGTAGACCGGAAAGAAGTCTCCAGCACGAAGTAGCCGGGCTTTCAGTGAGGGGTAGTAGTAGGTGGTGGGAGTAACGGGTGCAGTACTCCCGCTACACCCACTCGCCCTGGCGCATCAATGGCTCGATGGAGCCTGTTGCTGTTTCGCCGTCGATGTCGAGCTTGCCCGACCCAATCATCCAGTCCACGTGAATCAGGCTGTCATTCGCGCCGCGCGCCGCAAGCTGGTCCGGCGTCAGCTTGTCGCCGCCTTGCAGGCACGAAGAGTACGACTGTCCCAGCGCGATATGCGACGCAGCGTTTTCATCGAATAGAGTGTTGAAGAAAAGCATGCCGCTGCTGGCGATTGGCGACGAATGCGGCACCAGCGCAACCTCACCCAACCGCTGCGCACCATCGTCCGTGCCGATGAGCTTCTGCAGAACTTCCTGTCCGCGCGAAGCACGTGCCTCCACAATGCGTCCGTTCTCGAAGCGCACCTGGATCCCTTCAATCATCGTCCCCTGATGCGAGAGCGGCTTGGTCGCAGTCACCGTGCCATCCGCATGATCTTTGTGGGGGGTCGTGAATACTTCTTCCGTAGGCATGTTGGGAATGCAGTAATTGCCATTGCCCGCCGTTGTCCCACCGCCCAGCCAGAGATGCCCATCGGAGAGGCCCAGCCGAAAATCCGTCCCCGGCCCGCGATAGTGCAATGCCGCATAGCGCTTCTCGTTCAGCCGCGCCGCGCGCTTATGCAACTCGGCGTCATGCTGTTTCCACACGCTCACCGGATCGTTCACGTTGATCCGCGTCGTATTGAAAATCGCTTCCCACAACTTGTCGATCGCCACATCGGGCGCGTCGTTGGGAAACATCGCCGCGGCCCACGCCGGCGTAGCGCTTGCCACGATGGTCCAATTAATCTCGTGGCGCGTGATCAGTTCGAGGGCTGGCCGATACGCCTGCGAAACCGCGCGATTCGCCCTGCCCACCTTGTCGGGATCTTCATTCGACAACAGCGACGGATTCGCGCCCGTGATGGCCAGTCGCGCCGCACCGCTCTTGAAGGCCGCGCCCATGCCGTCATAGAGCCACTTCGCCGCGTGGTCGAAGCTCGCATCGGGCGCAAAACGATAACGCATCAACGCAGCTTCATCGTCGGTGTAAAGCGTCGTCACCAGCGAAGCGCCGGCGCGATACGCGTGCTCCGTAATCCGCCGGGCCAGCGCCAGCGAGTCGAGCGACGCTGTCATCAGCAATTCCTGTCCCGCCTTCAGCCCCAGCCCCACCTTCACCGCGACCTCGGCAAGCTGGTCCAGTTTCTCTGCGTGTGTCTGCTCGGTTGCAACCGTTGCTGTCTTCGTCATCGCACTGCATACTCCTTGGTTTGTCCTGTGCGCGAATTCATCACGCTGAAACTTCCATCTGCGCTGGCCACAACTTTAAAGTACGCGCCATCGGCGCCACCTTTCAAATTGGCGATCAGCGGATCTGGACTGTTGTGCGCCGCATCGGAATCCTCGGCCGTGTGCACCATGTATAGATCCTCGAGTCCCGGGCTCTCGTGCACCGTCTGCCACGCTTCGGGACTACCCGCCTTGTGCGCACCGTTATCCATGATCGCCACGCGGGGGTGAATCGCGTCGACAAAGGCCTTCGAATTGGAGAGATTGAATCCGTGGTGATTCACCAGATAGAGATCCACGTGTCCGATCAAATTGTCCGGACACACCAGCGGAATCTCCTTCGCTTTGGTCAAATCGCCGAGATCGAGAAAACGAAATTTGCCAAACCGCACCAGGATTCCCGCCGAGCGCGGATTCTCCGTCGTGTCGAGGTCCCAATGCGGCTCCGTCGCGCAATAAGGATTCGGCTCCGGCTTCACACCCGGCACCGCAGCAATGTGTTCTCCGTCGGCCGTGAGCACAATCGTGGTCAGCCCCGGAATATCGATTGTGTCGCCGGGATGCACAATGCGGCGCGGCGTGTTGCCGATGGCTTTGATGTAAGCCGCGTAATCGTGGCGTGTAATATCCGAGTCTTCGCGGTTTTCGCCGTGATCCAGGAACTCCCCAACCTTGACGCGCTCGACCAAATTCGGCGCCCCGCCCACATGATCGACATGGAAGTGCGTAATGAGCACATGATCGAGCTTCGTGATGCCCGCATCCTTCATTGCCGCCTCGATTCGGTCGGCATCGCGGCCATTGTTGCCAGGCCATCCCGTGTCCACCAGCAGCGAAGCCTTGGTCGGTGAGACCAGCAAAGTCGCCTGTCCACCTTCTACATCGATCGTGTAGATGGCCAGATGTCCGGCAGGTGCCTGCGTGTGCCCCGCGGTCGCCGTGCACGCAAGGAACAGCGCCAGCGCATCGAAGGCAAGCAACAGCTTGGGCAGATGCCGCAGGAATCGCAAAGAGAATCTGCGGCGGGCGGGAGGCAGGCAGTGGAGTTCGTCGTTTCTCATGTCCGCAAAAGTGTACCGCGCGGAGCGCGCCCCGCGAAACTCCGCGCCTCGCCGCTGAAGCGAACAACTGCTAAAATAGGATCAGCCGCGCTGCGCGGCCATGCATCGCATCTTTATCCCCCAACCGCACGGCCTGCGTGGCCGAATCAAAGTAAAGGAAACCCAGCTTTCGTGACCCAGACGATACGCAATATCGCCATCATCGCCCATGTCGACCACGGCAAGACCACCCTGGTTGACGCCATGCTCCGGCAGGCCGGCACTTTCCGCGCCAACGAGCAGGTGGCCGAACGCGTGATGGATTCGAACGAGCTGGAGCGCGAGCGCGGCATCAC
>JBKQKT010000586.1:0-4224 GCA_052147365.1 Candidatus Korobacteraceae bacterium
AGATCCCCGCGAAGAAAAGAAGCCCCATCAGCTTTCCCTGCCGCGAGGGTTGGTTTTGGCACGCGAAATAGAACGCGAAAAAATAAACAAGGCCTACCGGCACGGTGATCAGCATCAGCAGTTCAATGGAGACAAAGTGCAGCCCGCTGCAAGACAAAATAAGACCGATGCCCGAGACGATCAGAACGAAACTCAACTCACCACGGGGATCGGCTTTCGGTTTGAAGATGGCATAAAGCAAAGGCGAACGTTGCAACAAGTAGTATGCCGCGACCGGAGTGACCACCAGAAGCGTGAACGCCGGCACACGGAGAATCGGCGACCCGAACGCCAGAGCTGCTGCAGCCGCACCGCTCACGATCGTTATGAAAATGCTCCAGGTTTTTGCGTTGGCCAATTTCTCCAGGCGCTCATCCGGGGTTGCGCCCAACTCCTGCTCATGCGAAATCTGGTCCAGCAGGGCATCGCGATCGCGCTTGTCCAGGTCGGTTACCTGTTGGAACCAGGCGCGATAGTCGTCATCTGTGTTGAAGGAGTTCGAGATCGTGATCGCGCTCCCGCCGTCCTTCAAGTAGAGCTTCGTATACGATCCGTTTCGCGAACTGAACGTCCGAAATCCTTCGATATCTTTTAGCTCGGCGACGCGCTCCCGGAAAACGCCGCGCACCTCGATACGCGTTCCATCGATGATCAGGCGCGAGCGCAGAGGCCACGCCAACATGTACCCTCCGAATACCCAAAAGAAGAACGGCGTGATGAGGAAGTTCGCACCGGCGGACCCGGAAGAGAACCCCGTCGAACCCATAGTTATGGCGAAAACGACAAACAGGATTCCCAGGAGGAGATACAGTCCCTTCTGCCAGCCTCGCATCGTGTATTCATGCCGGCCCGCACCCGCTGGTGGGAACGACTTCATCTTTCATCTCCGTTTTCCGCTTTGTATCACAGTCTTTGCCGAAGCGCTTATTTGACGTGGATAAAACCACCCTTTGGTTGGAAGCCATCGACAACCCTGCTCGCATACACTGGTTGGTTCCCTCAGACTTTAGGGCTGGATGGCCCGATCGGTTCGGAGAAGACATTGAGGAAGATTTTTATGCAAATCGGCAGGCTCTTTCCACTGACCCTGCTGGTCGTTTCGGCGACGATCGCGACACCGGAAACGCACTTCGACACGCAAGCAATTCGTTTGAACAACAAGGGCGTCGCTCTCATGGGTCAGCAGTTCACTGACCGCGCCGCCACAAGCTTTGCCGACGCATTCAAGCAAGACCCCAAGCTCGCGCAGGCCGCCATCAACGATGGCATCGCCTTGATGACATTGCAGAAACTCGATGAGGCCAAGAAGGCCTTCAAGGCAGCCCTTGCGCTCGACCCAAACAATCCCCAAGCCTGGTACAACCTCGGCCTTGCTCAGCACGCTGACAACGAGATAGATGCAGCGCTGGCGAGCTTTCAGCAGGCCGTCAAATTCGATCCTCGCGATGCAGATTCCTGGTACTACCAGGGCGTTTGTTACGGCGAACTAAAACAGTTCGACCGGCAGATCGAGGTTCTCAAACAGGCCCTTGCCATCCAGCCTCTCCACGCTTCTTCTGAATTCGCGATGGCACGCGCTCTGCAGCGCACCGGCCATACGTCCGAAGCCAAGGAGCACTTCCAGGTCTTTCACCACCTCACCAGCACCAAGATTTCTGCCGCCATTGGACTGGCGTACGGCGAGCAGGGCCACTACTCGACGGTTACTCCGGTCGAGGAGCCGCAGGCTCGCGAACAAGAGATGATTCCGGTGCACCTCGAACTGCAACTCCTGGTCGCGCATGAGAGCGCCGGCACAGAAACCGGTGGGGCCTGCATGCTCGACGTCACCGGCTCGGGCCAGATGGACCTCGTGCTGATGCAGTCGGGCCCGCAAGCCATCCGCGTACTCCACCGCCGCGCCGACGGCGGTTTTGAAGATGTAGACGCTGCGGCTGCGGGCCTGAAGGCTTCGGGACATGCCGTAGCCTGCGCCGTTGGCGACTACGACGCCGACACGTTGAACGATCTCGCCGTAGCTTTCGACGACAGAGTCCTGCTCTTCCGCAATCTTGGCAAAGGTAAGTTTCAGGACGTAACGGCCGAAGCCGGACTCGCGCCACGCAATCATCCCAGCGGCATCACCTTTGTGGACTACGACCACGATGGGGATCTCGATCTGCTCCTCACCGGCGAACCGATCAAAGCCGGAGACACCCCCAATGTCCTGTGGCGCAACAACGGCAACAAGACCTTCACCGAGTGGACTGACCCAACTGGATTGGGCGGTAGTGGCAAGACAGCCGCCGTCATCCTGACCGACTTCAACAACGACCGAGCAGTCGATCTCGCAGTCACGGGCGATGGTCCCGCTCCGATCCTATTCGTGAATCCGCGCGAAGGAAAATATCCCACCCAGCCGCTGTATGACGAGAAGCTGCCTGCAACGCAAGGCATCGCCGTGCTCGACAACAACAAGGACGGCAGGATGGATATGGCTGTCACGCACGCAGGAGCACCGGGCCTGACGTTGTGGCGCAATGTCGCCGCGAAGGACAACGCAGGCCGCCGCTTCGAGCGTGTCAATCTCCCCCTTCACGATGCACTGCGCGGCTGGGGTGTAACCCCGATCGACATTGATAATGACGGCTGGGTCGACCTGGCAGCCATCGTCGAAACCAGCTCCGGCCCGCAGGTACGTGTTTTACGCAATCGCGGCGACGGCAGCTTTGAAGACGTGAGCCACGCGCTTGGGCTCGACGCAATCAAGCTGACGGCACCTCGCGGACTCATTGCTGCAGATGTGGATGGCGATGGCGCACCGGACCTGATCGTGACCCAACAGAACGCGCCTCCCGTACTGCTGCGCAATGTAGGCGCGAACAAGAATCACTTCGTGCGAATTGACCTGACCGGGTTTGCCGACAACAAAACCGCGATCGGTGCAAAGGTCGAGATCTTCGCCGACGGTCAATGGCAAAAATGGGAGTTGGCCGGCGCGTCAGGCTACCAGACGCAGTCGGCTCCTCAGATTTTCGTCGGCCTGGGCAAAGCGGACGGCGTCGATCTGCTCAGAATCCTCTGGCCCACCGGCGTACTCCAGGATGAGATCGATCTGCCGCACACGCAGGTGATTGCGATGAAGGAGGCCGACCGCCGGGGCAGCTCCTGCCCGGTTCTGTTCGCGTGGGACGGCCATAAATACAAAATGGTCACAGACGTGATTGGCGCAGGCGTCGTAGGTCACTGGTTCACGCCCACGCGCCGCAACATTCCGAACCCCGGCGAATGGATCAAGATCGACGGCGACCGCCTCGCAGCAGTGAGTGGAAAGCTGAGCCTGCGCTTCATCGAACCCATGGAAGAAGTGAATTACATCGACCAGCTGCGCCTGGTTGCCGTCGATCACCCGGAGAATGTCGAAGTCAATCCCGACGAGCGCTTCCTCGACGATCCCCCGTTCGCCTCGGGACGCGTCGTGGCATCACAAAGCGCGCACCCGCCCGTCGGCGCATGGGATGGCGAAGGCCGGGATGCCCTCGATAAATTGACACGGCGGGATCATCAGTTTGCCAGCGGCTTCACTCCGCTGCCCTACGACGGCTTTGCCAATACGCACAATTTGACGCTTGATCTAGGCCACGTCGACACAGCGGCCCCACTGAAGCTGCTGATGACCGGCTACGTGAATTACTTCAGCGCGACCTCTCTCTATGCCGCGTGGCAATCAGGTGTGAAGCCGATCTCGCCGTACGTCGAAGCTCAATTCGCGGATGGAAGTTGGCAGCGCATTCCAGGCGAAGCGGGTTTTCCGGCAGGGCAGGAGCGCACCATCGTGATCGATCTCACAGGCAAATTGCCGGCAGCCGCGCGCCGCATTCGTCTCGTCACGAATCTCGAAATCTACTGGGACCAGGTGCTCATCGATAACGCTCCCGAAGCCCAGTCGCGCACTACCGAAATTCCGCTGGCCCGCGCGACCGAACATTTCCGCGGCTACCCGACCCAGATCGAAGGCGCAAGCCCCGGCGACCTCGATTACGACTACGACCGCGTCAGTCTCACCGGCCCATTCCAGCACCAACGCGGCAATTACACCCGATTCGGCGACGTAACTTCACTCGTGAAGGGCATCGATGATCGCTATGCCATCTTCGGCAGTGGCGAAGAAATCGCAACAGAATTCGATGCGACCCGCTTGCCCGC
>JBKQKT010000587.1:0-11204 GCA_052147365.1 Candidatus Korobacteraceae bacterium
GCCACGTGCGATGTATTCCTTCAGCACATCGTTCTGCACCGTGCCGGAAAGCTTGCGGACGTCGCGCCCGGTTCGCCGCGCGGTGACAATGTAAAGCGCCAGCAGAATCGACGCAGTCGAGTTGATGGTCATCGAGGTGGAGATCTTCTCTAGGTTGATGCCATCGAACAGGCGCATCATGTCCTCGATAGAATCGATGGCAACACCGACTTTGCCGACTTCGCCCATGGCGAGCGGACTGTCGGAGTCAAGGCCGATCTGCGTTGGCAGATCGAAGGCGACACTCAATCCTGTCGTGCCCTGGCTCAGCAGGTATTTGTACCGGCGATTGGACTCTTCGGCGTCGCCCATGCCCGCGTACTGCCGCATGGTCCAAAGGCGCCCGCGATACATGGTCGCTTGCACGCCGCGGGTGAAGGGAAACTGTCCGGGATAGTTAAGGTCGCGTTCGTAGTCCCAGCCTTCGAGATCTGAAGGCGTGTACAAAGGATGAACGCCAATGTGCGAAGAGGTTTCCTGCTCGTCGGCGAGTTTTGTGGCGACGCCGCCTTTTTGCTTAGTCTCGGCCATTGGAAGTCGGGCCTCGGTGAATGGAGATGATGCAACTATCGCCCTATGGCTTGAAAATCGCTATGACATTCGTCACAATTGCTAAAAGCAGCTTCGAGTTTTCGATTCCGGTCAAAATCTGGAACTTAAAGCTCGGAACCTACCTTTTCCGCGACTTCCAGAACGAGCTCACGCCAAAGTAGGCGAAGACCATCGCGAACGCCGCTGCCAGCGCGGCCTTTCCTGCTCCCGCCGCGCCAGACTGATAGCGGTGGTACTGTCGAACGGCGGCTCCGCCGCCGACCACTGCGAGCACCAGGAACAGCAACCCGGTGACTTCCAGCCACAGCACATGCAGCACGCGCCCGACGGTGCCAATAGTAACTCTGCCTGCCCTGTAAAAGGCACGTACCCAGCGGCTTTCGCCGCCCTTCCGGCCTGCTACGCGGAGAAAAGCCCGGCCCTGAGTACCAAAACCGCGGGATGGCACGGTAGACCTCGCTTGCGCCTGTCGGTTGGCCCTGGAAACCCTATTCCAGAAAGCGCTATTCTAACAGCCAAGAGTGGAGTCGGGTCCGGGCAATTAAACACCAAACTGATTGAGACTTTACAAAATTTTTACTTGCGGTTTTGCATCAAATCTAGGACGCCGAAGCTGCGAAAGAGTTAAAGTGCTTCAAGCAAGTTTCGAATGCGCGTTCGCGACGTCTTCCGTTCGCGCTCCGGGAAAGGGACCAAGGTGGCATCGTGGATAACCGGCTCAAAGGCCTAATGAAGGAATTGGGGGAAGCGATCAACAACTCGCTTTCCGATTCTGATGAAATCGCCGAGGTCATATCCCGGATCAAGGCGGGCGGCTACGACGTTTTTCTGGTGCTGGAGGCCACCATCGGACTCAACCAGCGCGACGAACAGGTCGTGGAGAAAAGGTCCCTCAAGACGCCCCGCTCCTCCAGCGATCTCCAGATGACCTTGCAGGACGTGAAATTTCTGAAGTCGCTGCGCATCAGTGTGGACGACGTGAAGAAGCATTGACCTCCACGTTGCGCCTTGCGCCGCCGAGAGTCAAGCGGTGTGCTAACATTCGACTTCGCCTGTGGGTGGGCATGCGCTACGAAGGCGCGGTTAGCCCTCCGCACGCGAATTTCAAGCCCCTGCCGGGGAAATTCGCGTTTGGGAAATCGCCAGAATGAGAGACACACTCGGAGTCTTGCTGGCTGGAGGAGCGGGCGAGCGACTCTATCCGCTGACCCGGGATCGCGCTAAGCCGGCGGTAACCTTCGGCGGCGTTTATCGCATCATAGACATCACGCTCTCCAACTGCATCAACTCCGATTTGCGCAAGGTTTACATCCTGACTCAGTACAAGGCGCTGTCCCTGAACCGGCACATCCGCGAGGGCTGGAGCAACATTGTTGGCCGCGAACTGGGTGAATTCATCGAGATCCTTCCGCCGATGAAGCGGGTCAGCGAAAACTGGTACATGGGCACCGCCGACGCCGTGTATCAGAACATCTATTCCATCGGCTCCGAGCAGCCGAAGTACGTGCTCATCCTGTCAGGCGACCACATCTACAAGATGAACTATGCCCTCATGCTGCGGCAGCACAGGGATTCCGGAGCGGATGTCACCATTGCGACCATCCTGATTGATCCGGCAGAGACCCGGCTGTTTGGCGTGGTCGAGGTTGACCGCACCGGGCGGGTGGTTGGCTTTCAGGAGAAGCCGGAACAGACGGATCTGCGCTCCCCCTATAATCCGCGCATGGTGTCGGCATCCATGGGCGTGTACTTATTCAACACCGACGTGCTTATCCCGGCGCTACTGAGGGATGCCGAAGATCCAAGCTCGCGCCATGATTTCGGGCACAACATCCTGCCGCGCATGGTGGGCGACCATAAGGTCTATTCATTTAATTTCATTGACGAGAACAAGAAGGAAGCGCTCTACTGGCGCGACGTGGGCACGCTCGAGGCTTATTACGATGCCAACATGGACCTGGTCTCCGTGGCCCCGGTCTTCAACCTTTATGACGGGGACTGGCCGATTCGCACCCACATGCGGCAGTATCCGCCCGCCAAGTTCGTTTTCAACGATCCGGGACGTACCGGAGAGGCACGCGACTCCATAGTTTCCATGGGCTGCATTATCTCCGGTGGATCGGTGCGCAATAGTGTACTTTCGCCGGACGTGCGGGTGAACTCCTACACAGAGATTGACACCAGCATCCTGTTCTCGCATGTGAATGTTGGCCGCCATTGCCGCATCCGAAAGGCGATCATTGACCGCGACGTGCACATCCCGGAAGGAACGGTCATCGGCTACGACACCGAGGCTGACCGCGCCAGGTACCATGTAACCGATGCGGGAATCACGGTGGTCACGCGCGACTATTCGATGTTCGAGAACCCGGTCACCGTGGATTACTTCACGTCGGAATAGTTTCCGTTCCCTACAACGCCGAATGACGCGGCACGGAACTCCAGCGATTCATCGGAGGCAAGATTCATGATTTGTGCCTCTTGGCCTTCGCGGGAGCTGGGAGCTTGGCGGTGCGAATCTTGCCGGCCTGCAAACCGCGCTTAAATTCCTCCCAGTCCTTAAGTGTCTGATCGGCGTAGCTAATGCCGAAGGTCGCCATGGCCTGCTCGAATCTGTCGTTGTTGCCGAGGTATCCCGAGATGGCGCAGGGATCGCCCGAGCGCGCGTGCCCTTTGGAGAGCAGTTCGCCGCACATCTCCGCGTACTCGAACAGCCCGTTGCCTTTGAGATCGGCTTCCTCAATGCTCGCCTTGTGATCGCGCAACTGGCGCACTACATAATCACGGCCGGCGATGGAGGTCCATCCCAGGAAGATGTCGGACTGCATCTGCATGGCGCGGCCGCCCTCAGCAACACGTTGTCCCTGATGTGCAGCAACTGGGCTATTCGGCAGATAAGCAGCGTAGGCTGACGGAGGTTCTTCCTTGATCTGAAGGAACAATGGGTCGGAAACAGCTCCCGCGAACATGAGCAGCACGTAGTCGCGCAGGCCGATGCTGCCAGTGCCCACCACACGGAAGGCAACGTCCCCGACCCTATACTGCGCGAAGAAGTGGGCTCGCTCGGGCAGGAGCGTATGCATGTAGGCGCGCAAAGACGCCACCACGGAGTCAGCTTCTTTCTTGGGCACGTGATATTGCGTTGGTCTCAGCTCGCGAAAGACGTGTTTGCCGCGCCGTAAGACGGTCAGCGTGTTCAGATTGTGCAGCGGCGTAGTGCGTTCTGCCTTGCGTAGAACAGAACGCAAGGGGTCGATCTTGCGATAAATCTGAAAACGGGCAAGTTCCACCACCGGCATCTGCGAAAATTGCCGCATCCACACGTGATAGCTGCAGGCAAAGGCGAGCACGGCATTCTTGCACTGCCTGTCCGAGTTGCCCGCCTCCCGACCGGCCAGAACCAGGCTCGCCGCCATGCGCTTCACGTCCAACTCCCACGGCCCGACGATGGTATCGTCGAAGTCGTTGATGTCGAAGATAAGTCGTCCATCGGCGCCTTCGAAGGCGCCCAGGTTCTGCACGTGCGCGTCGCCACAGAGTTGGACCATCAAGCCGGTGTTCGGCAAAGGCGCGAGATCGGCAGCCATGACCGGCGCCGCTCCGCGAAAGAATCCTAAGGGCGAGGCCAACATGCGGATCCATTTAATGGACAGCAGAGGAGGAATGCGTCCGCGCTGGGATGCCAGCAGGAGATCGACTACGTCGTGCTTGCGGTCTTTGGGGTCCCATTTTGCCTGGTCGACGCGCCCGATCTTATTGCGGCAAGACTGGCCGAGCTTGCGCCGTTCTTTGCGGGTCATGAGCGTAGTTTTCTGGCCGGGCATGTGATCGAACAGGAAGCATCATACGCCAGACGCGAATTTGTAGCAGAAAAGCGCAAGAACGTGGTGTCTGATCTTTGCTATTCCCTTAAACGAGAGTGCTCAAAGCAAATGGCCGACGTCGCGCTAAGATAGAAGTAGGGTACTTTTGAGGGAAAAACGGATGTCAGCCATCGTTCTTGAAGGAACTAAGATTGCAACGCAAGTACACACCGAAGTTGGCGAAGAGGTAAAAGAGCTCACCGCGGGCGGCCTTCGTCCCGGGCTGGCTGTCGTGCTCGCCGGGCATGATCCGGCTTCGGAAATCTATGTCCGCAACAAAGTGAGGAAGTGCGAACAACTCGGCATTTATAGCGAAAAACATACCCCGCCGGACAGCGTTACGACCGCTGAACTGCTGGAATTGGTAGAGGATCTTAACCGCCGGGACGAAATCGACGGCATCCTCGTGCAGTTGCCCCTGCCGCCTCAAGTGGATGCGAAGAGGGTGCTGCTGGCGGTTTCGCCGGAGAAGGATGTGGACGGGTTTCATCCCATGAACGTGGGCTATCTCTCCACACAGCGTCCGGGACTCGTGCCGTGCACGCCGGCGGGAATCATTGAGATTCTTAAGCGCAGCGGCATTCCTATTGCCGGCGCCGAAGCTGTGGTTGTAGGACGCAGTGACATCGTCGGCAAGCCCGTCGCCATGCTTCTGCTGAACAACAACGCGACGGTCACTGTTTGTCACTCGAAGACGAGGGACTTGGCAGCGGTGTGCCGGCGCGCCGAAATCCTCGTCGCCGCCATCGGCAAGGCAGGCATGATTACTTCCGACTTTGTGAAACCGGGAGCGACGGTCATTGATGTCGGCATGAACTCGGTCACCGACCCCGCCGAGTTCCGGAGGTTCTTCGCGGGCAATGAAAGACGTGAGCGCGACTTCGCCGCCAAAGGTTCAACCCTGATAGGCGATGTGCATCCGAACGTTGCTGAAGTCGCCGGAGCCATCACACCGGTACCGGGCGGAGTCGGCCCCCTCACCATTGCCATGCTGATGAGCAATACCGTTAAGGCAGCGAAACTACGGCGCGGGCAAAGCGTGGGGGTTGTGGCGACCCAGTAAATCGTTGCCCCCTACCGCCCGGTTGCCGGAATATTTGTAAGGACAGCGACTATGAGTCATATTCAATGCAAGCTTGATGGCGCGGTGCAGTGCATCGCCATCAACCGGCCAGAGAAGAAGAACGCGCTGACGGCGGAGATGTACAAGGCGCTTTCTGACGCGGTAGAGCAAGCGGAGGCCGATCCGGCGATACGCGTGATGTTGTTGCATGCGTTTGGCGACGCGTTCACCGGTGGCAACGATCTGCTCGATTTCCTGCAGAAGCCCTGGTCCGGACAGCAGATACCGCCCGCGGTCCGGTTTATCCATGCGGTGGCGTATGCGAAAAAGCCGGTTGTCGCGGCCGTGCAAGGTCTTGCCGTGGGTGTCGGGGTGACCATTCTCTTGCATTGCGATCTGGTGTATGCCGCCGAGGGCACGAAGTTCATGATGCCGTTTATTGACCTCGGCATCGTTCCGGAAGCTGCGTCAACCGTGCTGTTACCGGCCCTCATGGGACACCAGCTTGCGGCAGAATTGCTGATGCTTGGTAGTCCTCTCGATGCCCAGCGTGCGTACGACGTGGGGTTGGTGAATGCCGTCGTCGCCTCGGATGCACTGTTTGGCACCGCCTCGCAGGCAGCAAGCAAGCTGGCCGAAAAGCCGCTCGGGCCATTGCTGTCGTGCAAACGATTGATGAAGAAGGCCTACCAGTCGGAGGTGAACCGCGCGTTGCGGGAGGAAGTGGTAGAAATCAAAGAACGTCTGGAGTCTGCAGAGACCAAAGAAGCGCTGACGGCATTTGTTGAGAGAAGAAAACCGGACTTTTCGAAGTTCCGGTGATGACAAAGACTTCGAGGGTCTTCGTGGTGCTATGTTCCGATCACCACGCCGCCATCTACGGAAAGCACGGTTCCGTGGATAAAGCTCGCCTGGTCGGATGCGAGCCAGGCATATGCATTGGCAACATCCTCGGGAGTTCCTATGCGCCTAATCGGGGTGTGAGCCAGCATGGAATCGAGCACCTTTTC
This sequence comes from Candidatus Korobacteraceae bacterium, assembly GCA_052147365.1. GTDB lineage: Bacteria > Acidobacteriota > Terriglobia > Terriglobales > Acidobacteriaceae > Bog-257. Next base: position 6,528 of record JBKQKT010000587.1, read on the forward strand.
GGGCATCGCCTTCACCATAGCCGTTGCAATGAATCCCGGAGCAACAGCATTCACTCGAATGTTGTATTTTCCCAATTCGCGCGCCCAGGTGCGAGTCATTCCGATAACTCCCGCCTTTGAGGCCACGTAGTTAGTCTGGCCGAAGTTTCCCAGAAGCCCGACAACCGAGGCAGCGCAAAGAATCACTCCGCCGCCAGCCCTGATCATGTGTGGAACGACGGCGCGAGTACAAAGGAAAACGCCTTTCAAATTGACGCCGATTACCGAATCCCACATGTCGTCCGTCATCATGGATAAGGGGCCGTTGCCATTCCACTTCACCAACTGAGCGTCACGCACGATACCGGCATTGTTGATGAGGATATCGATTCGGCCCCAGCGTTCCACAACTGCCGCAACAGCGGACTCCACGGCGTCCGCGTTGGTGACGTCTACTGCCTGAAAATGCCCCTCGCCTCCGGCCCATGTGATTGCGGACTCCAATTGGGCCGATGCCTGTTCGGAAACGTCCCAGGCTGCAATGCGCGCGCCTTCTTCCGCGAACCGCATGGCTGTAGCACGGCCGATCCCAGCGCCTGCGCCGGTGATGACGACTACTTTCCCCCGCGAGCCGGATTCCCTGGCCTTGCGGCGGCCCTCGTGAAAGGTGACTGGGTCATCGATCGCACTCTCGGGGATCGACTGCATGGTGCTTGGAGCGGGCCGGACCTCAAGCGGTTGGGGAAGGGTTTCGAGGGCAGTATCTTTCTCAGAGAGTGGCATGGGTGCACCTGTAGGTTGGATTGTTTCCAAGCGCAATTCTTCGGGAGGGCTTCACGTTCATGATCTGCAATAGGGGGCGCCGCACAAGAGATTAGTCCTTTTTGCCGCAGTGCGTCAAGCTTTGCGGCGAGATTTTGTTGCGCGGGCCTTCTGCCTGGGTTTGGCCCGTGAGAGCGACGCTTCCAGCTCCGCTATGCGTTCCTTCATTTCGGCAATCTCGCCCCCTGCTACGGTGTTCGAATCGTTTCCCGCCTGGCGGCTTCCAGTGGGGCGCCCACCTGGCGGCGCGGAGGCGGAACCCGAGGGCGGAGCCTCTCCATCCGGCGGCCGGGCCCAGCGACCGGCCAGCATCTCGAAAGGACTTACCGGCGCAGGCATGGCTCGATAGGCGTTCTGGTAGATCTCCATCATGAATTTCATATAGCGCAGCGCGTTTTCCTGGGTTGCTTTGCCAGAGACAACAATCATCTGCCGCAGAACGTCAAGGGGAAAAACCGAGTCGGGCGTCTTGGCGTCCTCCAGCACGATCTGCGCCAGAATGAACCGCGTTATGTCCTCGCCACTGGCCGCATCGACCACTTGCACGTCGTAACCATCCCGCACCAACTGGGCCACCTGATCCTGGTTAATGTACTGGCTGGTCAACGTGTTATACAGCCTGCGGTTCTCGTACTTCTTGATGATCAGCGGCTGAGGCATTTTATTTTTCATTTTGGGCTTTACAAACGTGCTGGAAAGAGCAATAATAAGTTATGTTGCAGTGCAGCACAAAATGCAGCAAGCAACGTGACAGACAATAATCATCGATAACAAAGGAGCAAATCATGCCGAATACCTCTAAGTCAAGCAAGAAGGCCTCGCCAGCCAATGGCGGCGCTGCAGTAACTGAATTCGTGGACGCTTTCACTCCCCTTTACGTGAACAGCGTTAAGCGGGTGGCCGAGTTGCAAAAGAATGCGTTGGACGTGGCCGCCGAACAAACCGCTGACTGGACCGACGCCTGGAAGAATGCTTTCAGCTTTTTCCCCGTCGCAGCACCGACGGTCATTTTCGACATCGCCGGTCAGGCAATCCAAACCTACGTGGAAACCCAGAAGAGCGCGATCGACCTGGCGGTTGAGCAGAGTGAAGCCGTCGTGAAGATCGGCCAGCAACGGGCGGAAGCATACTCGAAGATCGCCGGGGAAGCAACAGCCACATTCCGGACGTCGGTCGAGCGCTCGGTGGAAGCCCAGAAGAAGGTCCTGGAATTTGCGGCGCAGCAGAACAAGGTGATCTGTGAGACCGCGAAGAAACAGCTGGCCCCGGTAGGCGGACCTGCCGTGCAGGTCGTAGACACCTTCCAGCAGGGAGCCAACACTCTGATCGAAGCCCAGAAGTCGTTTCTGGACGCGGCGACCAAGTCGTTTTCGGCCGCAGCCAGAGGGTAAGCGTGTGTCCAGCATAGGCGAGGCAGTCGCGTAGGACTGCCCTCCGGCGTGAAAAGGATCGCCAGAGGGTATCCTCGTGACTGCCACAGGGTGTATCGTCGTGTAGAAAAGGAGCCAAGAATGGGCGGAGAGTCCAACGACAGCAAACGAATCGATCCCATGGAGCCCTGGCGTAACATGCGCGACGTATATCTCGATGCATGGGCCAAGACGATGGTGGATATGGTCAACACGGAAGCTTATGCTCAAGCAACAGGGACCATGCTCGATACTTATCTCACAGTTTCCACTCCCTTCCGCGAAGCAGTGGAAAAAGCCATGCTCAAGACGCTGGAACAACTGGCCATGCCGTCGCGGGCAGACGTGGTCTCGATTGCCGAGCGGATGACCAATATCGAGATGCGGCTGGACGATCTCGATGCCAAGCTCGATGTCATCCGTAAACTGATCGTCGGAAGTACCCCCGCATCGGCTACCCAATCCAAAAGAGCACCGCAAGCGACCCGAAAACCAGCCGTCAAAAAGCCGGCCAAGAGGGGGAAGAAGTAGATGGCGGAAGCCCCGGTTATCACCGACCCGTTTACAGACGCAGTGAATCAGCTGCAGCGACTCACGAAAGTCATGACAACTCGAGCGGCCATTGCCCAGACGCCGAAGGAGTTGATCTGGACGCTTAACAAGGCGAAGCTCTATCGCTACATCCCTGTCGTCCCGGCAGAAAAACGCCACCCAGTTCCCCTGTTGCTGGTTTTCGCGCTGATGAATCGGCCTTATATCCTGGATCTGCGGCCTGGGCACAGCTTTGTCGAGTACATGATCAGCCAGGGTTACGATCTTTACTTGCTCGATTGGGGGGCCCCCGGTCCCGAAGACAAGAACCTGAAGTTCGACGACTACACCCTGGACTACATGCCGCGGGCAATTCGCAAGATGAAAGCAGCTTCCGGCAGCGAAGAGTTCAGTCTGCTGGGATGGTGTATTGGAGCGATCCTTACCACGATCTATGCGGCCCTGCGAGGTGACGAAGGCTTACGGAACCTGATTTTGCTGACTGCTCCGCTGGATTTTTCCAACAAGCAGAACCTGACCTTCGCACGCTGGACGGACGAGCGCTATTTCGACGTTGACAAGGTATTGGCCACCTTCGGCAACATGCCCGGAGAAATGATCGACTATGGCGCCAAGGCCTTGAAGCCGGTCGAGAACTACATCGGCAACTACGTCAAGCTGTGGGACAACCTGGATGAGCCGCGGGTCGTTGATGCCTGGCACGCCATGAACACCTGGGTGACGGATAACGTTCCGCTGGCAGGGGGTGTGTTCCGGCAACTCATAGTTGATCTATACCGCAACGACCGGCTGATGCGAGGCGAACTGCTGATTCGCGGAGAGCGCGTGGATGTCAGCCGGATTAAGGCGAACTTGCTGACGGTAATCGCGGAAGGGGACCACATCACGCCGGGCTGCCAGTCGGAGTCCATCAATACCAGGGTCAGCAGCAAAGACAAGGAATTGTTCAGAATCTCGGGTGGGCACATCGGGATTATGGCGGGCAGTGGCGCCGCCAAACACACCTGGCCACATATCAACGGCTGGCTTGCTCCTCGATCCGAATAGAATCTCGCTGAGCGAGTTGTGCTTCAAACTTGACGACAGTGACTTAGACAATCAGCAGCTGCCGTTGAGCGTTGAATGAATACGCTCGCCCCAACCTACATATGGTACCCGCCGTTGACGTTCAATTCCTGCCCGGTGATGTAGTCCCCGTCGGCGGCTAGGAAGGCGGTCGCCTTAGCGATTTCCTCTGGCGACGCGAAACGGCCCAATGGAATCTTCGCCTTGATCTGAGCCGCAATCTCTTCCGGAATGGCGTCCACCATCTCCGTAGAAGTGAAGCCCGGAGCGACAGCATTGGCGGTGATGTTGAACTTAGCCATTTCCAGCGCGAGGGTTTTCGTAAAGGCGATGATGCCACCCTTGCTGGCCGAGTAATTGGCCTGGCCAAATGCGCCCATCTGCCCGACCACCGAACTGATATTGATAATGCGCCCGAACCTTTGATTGATCATGGCCGGTACGGCCGCGCTGGTGCAATAAAACGTTCCGTTAAGGTTAACGTTGATTACTGCTGCCCAGTCGTCGTCAGTCATCTTGCGCATGCTTCGATCGCGCGTAATACCGGCGTTGTTCACTAGGATGTCGAGGCGCTGCCATTTGTCCAGAACTTCTTTGACGATGCGCGCAGCCTCGCCCTTCTTGGCCACGTCGCCCTGGACGAGCAGGCACTCGACACCCACCTCGCGGATTTCATCGGCTGCGCTTTCGGCCTGTTTGACATCCGCCCGGAAGTTGAGCGCGACGTTCGCCCCGCGGCGTGCGAGCTCCAGCGCGATCGCCCGTCCAATGCCGCGCGAGGCGCCGGTCACCAGTGCGACCTTACCGGCGAGCGAAGTCGGTTGGTAGTTTCCATCTCCAGCTGCGACGT
>JBKQKT010000588.1:0-10170 GCA_052147365.1 Candidatus Korobacteraceae bacterium
TGCAGTGCCTACGACAAGAGCGATCCCAACAGTTGCACTTTTACGAAGGAAAACCCGATTGACCTGCCGGACCTCGACTCCGCCGATCTGCAGGAGACGACGCAGGAAGAATACTGTGAGAACTGCGGCCGCCCCATGGTGCTGAAGCGCGGGCGCTTCGGACAATTCATGGCATGCACGGGATATCCCGACTGCAAGACCACCCGTCGCCTGGACCAAGGGAAGAAGGTGCCCGACATTCCGCTGGACGAAAAATGCCCGCAATGTGGACGCAACCTGTTGCTTCGCCACGGCCGATACGGGGAGTTCATCTCGTGCAGCGGCTACCCAGACTGTAAATGGGTGAAGCAGAACTATATCGGCGTGAAGTGCCCAGATTGTAAGACCGGTGATCTCGCGGAGAAAAAGGCGCGCCGTGGCAACTTCTTCTATGGTTGCTCAAATTATCCGAAGTGCCGTTTTACGTCGGCTTACAAACCGATTGCAGAAGCCTGTCCGGAATGCGGCAGTCCCTATCTGCTCGAGAAAAACCTGAAGTCGGGCACGTTCCTGGTGTGTCCCAACAACAAACGCACCGAGTCGGACGAGCCTAAGCGTCGCGGAAAGAAGAAAAGCGGGGATGAAAGTACGGTTAAATGTGACTACTCGCGCGAGATCACTCCCGTGGCCGTTGCATAATGAAGAATTCCGGCCAAGCACGGTCCGGAACTTTCAGGCGGGAATTTCTTAGAGAAGGAGAATAGACGATATGGCAGTAAAAGCGGTTCCTGAGGGCGCGCATACCATCACTCCGCACCTAGTGGTGAACGGCGGTGAGAAAGCTCTCGAATTCTACAAGAAGGCATTCGGCGCGCAGATTGCAAACGTCCACAAAACGCCCGACGGCAAAGTGATGCACGCGGAATTCAAGATCGGCGATTCCAGGCTATTTCTGGCGGACGAATTTCCGGGCAGTGGCTGTTCCGCACCTAACAGGGCGGGTGAATGCTCCGTGATATTAAACCTCTACATGGACGGGATCGACAAGCTGTTTGATCAGGCCGTGAGTGCCGGCGCGACCGTCACCATGCCCCTGGCAAACCAGTTCTGGGGTGACCGCTACGGTCAACTTAAAGATCCGTTCGGCCACATCTGGGCGCTTGGGCAGCATGTCGAGGACGTCGCACCTGAGGAGATGGAGCGTCGGGCTCGGGAAGCATTCGCGCACATGGCGGCGAAAGTCTGATTGCAGCCGAAACCAAATTCAGCAACACCACCTCACGCCTGCGGGAGACTGGCGGAGGTGGTGTTCCCAACCAATCCAGGCAGGAGACCTCATGAGCAATTCACAAGCAACACAAGCTGATGCCGAACTGATTCTGAAGCTTTACGATTTTCGCCGCGAACCGGTGATGCGCGCGGCGCGCAAGTACGTTTTCGACTTCGCGCCACAATCCATTGACGACGTAATGGCGGTACTGGGGGACTTTTCGAGCCAGGAGAACGCCTACATGCGGCAGGTCTTTGGATACTGGAGCATGGCGGCGTCCCTGGTGCTTCGCGGCGCGCTCAACGAAGACCTCGCGCGCGATAACTTTACCGAACTGATCTTCGTCTATGCCAAGTTCGAGCCTTTTCTGGCGGAAATCCGCAAACGGACGGGCATGGACATCTTCGGTGCCAACATGCAGAAGTTCGTGGAAAGCTCATCGGAAGCCCGGGACCGGGTGGCCCGGTTCCAGGAGCGGTTTGCCGCGACCCGTGCAGAGACTGTTGGACGGGGAGCCTAGACGGTCACACGGGCTTCGCACCGGCCCAAAACCCCGCAAAACGCTTCAACTCAGATATTCGCGAATGTAGGGATCGCTGCAGCGGAGCAATTCTGTGGCGGTCCCCTCGAAGATGAACCTGCCGTCGCGGAGAATCAGAAATGTGGTGCGAAGATCGCGGACGGGGCCGTCCGCGACCGGCACCATTTTGTTTTGCTCGCGATCGAAATAGTGACTCGCCATGGTGAAGGCGTCCTGCAGGCGATGGGTCACGAGCAGGGAACTGGTTTGATATACGTCACGCTGCTTCACCACCAACTCAATGATTGTGTTTGACGTGACCGGGTCGAGTCCGCCGGTTGGCGAATCGTACAGGAGTACCTCCGGATGAGTGATGATCGCTCGCGCGATGGCTACTCTTCGGCGCATGCCGCCGGAAAGTTCGGACGGGAAGAGGTTCACCGTATGCTCCAGTTCAACGAAGCGTAACGCCTCCAGGACGCGGGCGTGGATCTCGTCCGTGATCCGCCCCGTCTCTTCGATAAGACGGTAGGCTACGTTCTCCTCGACCGTCAGCGAATCAAACAGTGCACTCTCCTGAAAAACCATTCCGATTTTGCGGCGCAGTTCGAACAGGTCCTGCTCCCGCATCCCAGTGACTTCTTCACCGAGGACCGTTATGCTCCCGCCATCGGGCTTGATCAGTCCCAGCACCAGCTTCAGAATCAGCGTCTTTCCCGTGCCTGCCGCACCCAACAGGATTTTGGTTTCACCCGGCAGAAGATGAAACGAAATGCCTTCCAGCACCGGCTGTTCAAAGGCAATCTCGACGTCCTTGAATGTGACGATGGGTTCGTCCGGGGACGAGAGACGCCGCTCCGGTTGCCCGATTTGAGAGGTGATGCTCGACATCCTAATAGTTGAAAAATGCCATCAACAGCTTGGTGATGAAGAAATCGCTCACTACGATGAGCACCGACGCTGCAACCACCGCCTGCGTGGTCGCCCTTCCTACTCCCTGAGTGCCGCCCTTGGCCGTTATTCCGTAGTAGCAGCCGATAGTGGCGAGGATGAAGCCGAAGACAACAGGCTTTGACAGACCCATGAATACGTCCCCGAAGCGAAGCGACTGATAGGCCGTAGTCCAATACTGGTTGGGATCAAGTCCCAGCAGAAAATACGAGATGAGGAAACCACCGGTCAGCCCTACCAGGTCCGAGATGATGCTCAGAAAGAACTGCATGACTACCGTCGCAATGACCCGCGGGGTGACGAGCTTCTTGGTGGGATCCACTCCCATGGCGCGCATGGCATCGATCTGCTCGGTGACTTTCATGGAGCCGAGTTCGCTGGCCATGCCGCTGGAATTCCGTCCCGCCACAAGTATTCCGGTCAACACCGGCCCCAGTTCGCGGACCATGGAGAGAGCCACCAGCTTGCCAGTGAGAGATAACGAACCGAACTGCTGCAAGGTGCTGGATGTCTGCAGCGCTAGTACCGCGCCGGTGAACAAGCCAATGAGCACCACGATGGGCAGCGATCCCACGCCGATCAGATCGGCCTGCAGCAGCGTGTCGGCGTAGTAGCGAGGCTGTCCGAAGAGATTGCTGAGTGAACGTCCCGCGAGAAGGGAATAGTCCTGGACCGCCTGGACGTTTTCTTTCGCGATTTCAGTCGGCGAAAAAATTGGCATCTTGGTTCCCGGAACTCTGGAACGACGAATATACCAGAGCCGCGGTGAAGAAATCCGGCCGACTGCTGCAACCCAACCGCTTGTGAGCGTCGTCACCTGTTCTCGTGACCCAGAACACAGCAGGCTGAGACCTGGTTCTTATATCAACAAGCAGGTCGAATTATTTGCCGCTATGAAAAGTTTTAAGGATTCGGAACACCTCTTCCGTCTTGCCGCTGTCTTCGTGGTAGGCCTCACGCTGTTTCTGATCGCGCGCGGCTTGCTCGTCCCGCGAAGTTTCGGGCAGTACGGACATTATCGCGGCAAGGCCATTGCGGAGATCGCGGCGCTCCCGATTGCTTACGCTGGGCACCAGGTCTGCGAGGGCTGCCATACCGATGTACTGGATGTGAAGAGCAAAGGCGTGCATAAGGGAGTGGCCTGCGAATCCTGCCACGGGCCTCTCGCGAAACACGCCGAAGATCCGGCGTCGGTCCAACCCGAGAAGCTGGACACCGCCAAGCTTTGCGTTCGTTGTCACGAGGCGAACAGCGCCAAGCCGAAGAATTTTCCCCAGGTCGCGGCCGAGGATCATTCCGGTGGCGCTGCCTGCAACAGCTGCCACCAGCCACACAGTCCGGCGATCACTGCCGGAGGCAGCCAATGAAAATGACCCGCCGTCAACTGCTCGTGCTTCTGCCGGCCGCTGCCGTCGCCTGGGAGCACATCCTCGCCGGAACGCCGGAGGCTTCACCCAACTACGACATGACCGAGCACTGGTGGGGCATGCTGATCGACATCCCCAAGTGCATCGGGTGTGGCAGCTGCGTTCGCGCTTGCCAATTGGAAAATCATGTCCCCGACGGCTATTTCCGGACCTGGGTGGAGCGTTACCACGTCACCGACTGGGAGATGGAATATCCCAAGGTGGATTCGCCGGGCGGCGGCAAGAATGGGTTTCGCCCTGCCACGGAAGAGGGCGGCAAGAACTTCTTTGTCCCGAAGCTTTGCAACCACTGCGCTGACTCCCCCTGCACGCAGGTATGTCCTGTGGGCGCCACGTTCGTTAGTCCAGACGGGGTCGTGCTGGTGGACCAGAAGTACTGCCTTGGCTGCCGCTATTGTGTGCAGGCATGTCCTTACGGATGCCGCTTCATCAACCCAAACACACAGACTGCGAACAAATGCACTCTCTGCTATCACCGGATCACCAAGGGGCTCACGACCGCGTGCTGCGAAGTGTGCCCGACGGGGGCTCGCCAGCTTGGCGACCTGAAGAACCCCAAGGACCCGATTCATGAATTTCTGAAGACCCATAGCGTGCAAGTTCTGAAACCGCATCTGGCCACCGGTTCCAAGTGTTTTTATTACGGCCTGGACGGTGCGGTGCGATAAGGAGACTCCGGAGTGCAGATTCCCGTCGAAGGCTTCATGTATCCCAACGAGGTCGAGCTCCAGTGGAGCGTGCTGATTGTGCTCTACCCGTTCCTCACCGGACTGGTGGCTGGCGCATTCATCCTGGCATCCCTGGAGCGGGTGTTCCGGGTCGAAGCTGTGAAGCCTACTTACCGCCTGGCGCTGCTGACCGCGCTGGCGTTCCTGATAATTGCACCGCTGCCTCTGCAACTGCACCTTGGACACCCGGAGCGTTCGTTCGAGATGTATCTCACTCCGCACACCTCGTCGGCCATGGCCATGTTTGGTTTCGTGTACCTGTGGTATCTGCTGGCGGTCCTGGTGCTGGAAATCTGGCTGGACTATCGGCGTGACATCGTGGTGATGTCGCAATCCACTACCGGTTGGAAGCGGCTGTTGTATCGCGCGCTGACGCTCGGTTCCAGCAACATCAGCGAGGGTGCCCTGAAAATTGATGAGCGGGCAGGCTGGCTGATCACGGTGGTCGGCATTCCTTCCGCGTTCCTGTTGCATGGATACGTCGGCTTCATCTTCGGCTCGGTCAAGGCGAACCCCTGGTGGTCCTCGCCGCTGATGCCGGTGGTATTCCTGTTTTCGGCCATGGTCTCGGGCATCGCCATCGTGATGCTGCTCTACATGTTTCTGTGCTGGGTCCGTGATGAAGAGATCGATGTGCGCTGTGTGGACACGATTGCGAAATACCTCTTCTACACCTTCATCGTCGATTTCAGCCTGGAGATGCTGGATTTGATTCACCGCATCTATGAAGCCGACGAGTCCTTTCGCAGCCTCGATTTCATGGTGCACTCGCGGCTGTACTTTTCGCACATCCTGGTTCAAATCCTGTTGGGCACGATTGCGCCCATTGGATTGCTGGCGCTGACCCAGGTGCTAAAACTGCCGGAAGCACAGCGCAAACACATCTATGCGTTAGCCGGGTGTTTGACGATGGTCGGGATTTTCGCTATGCGCTGGAACGTCGTTATCGGTGGCCAACTGTTCTCCAAGAGCTTCCTGGGGTACACCACCTACAAGATGGGATTTGTCGCGCGTGAAGGATTGCTGACCGCGAGCATTCTGACAGTCCTTCCATTCGTTATACTCTGGGCGCTGGTGAAGCTGCTGCCGCCGTGGCCGGAGAAACGCACAGTTGCTATCTCTGCGGCAGCTTCTGCTGACTGAGCGCTCTACAACTCGGGCGGACTACCGCGCCAACCCCGCGATGGTTGGTCGTCTCAAATTTTGCGTGGTATGGTCGCTTGCGTTAGTATGCTGTTCCTGACTGGCCGGTACCATCAGAGTTGGCGTTATGGCGTTTCAAGTAGATCGCAGCCAATTCGATCCCGAGTTTGGGTTCGAGTACTACATCTGTTTCAAGCCCCCGGTCGAAGTTGAGGGTGACGAGGTGCGCTCTCGGATTTCGGTGGAGGCCGCGCTGTCCCTCTCTGAGACCGGAGACGTTGCCGATCTGAGTTTCATGCTGCCCAAGATGTGCCGCAACGATCACGCGCTTTCCTTCCTGAATCGCGATCCGACTGCTTCCTGCGTCGAGAATCGCGTTTTCATCGCACTGCCTGGTCTGAGCGGCGATGCGGCATTCAATGCTCCGGCGACCCTCGAGTTGGATAATGCTGGCCGTATCGTGGCTATCGAAATTAACGGTTGTATTCCCAAGACCAACACCTTTCGCCCTGGCCGCGCATAGCTCTCTGCCCGTCCGCGGACGTACTCAGGTATTATGTCCGCGTGGAGAAGGGGACTGCATTTGTTCTCACCGGTGGTCGCAGCTCGCGAATGGGGGCCGACAAAGCTCTACTGCCCTTTCGCGATCAGACATTGCTGGCCAAGGCGCTGGAGGTCGCGGCCGCGGTTGCGGAAAAAGTCGTTATCGTCGGCCCGCGGGAGCGCTACGCTGCGTTTGGCGAAGTTGCCGAAGATATTTACCTCGGTAGCGGTCCGCTCGCGGGGATCCACGCGGCACTAAGCGCAACCCAAACCGAGATCAACTTGATTCTCTCGGTGGACATGCCGCTGATGTCGCCTGAGTTTCTGAGATGGCTGCTGCACCAGGCGCGCAACACCAGTGACCTGATTGTCGTTCCCGACGCGCTTCACGGGCTGCAACCGCTGTGCGCGGTGTATCGGCGGGAAATAGGGACAATCGCGGAGCAGGCGCTGAAGGACGGAGACTACAAGATCGGACACCTGTTTTCACGCGCCCCGACGCGCCGCATCTCAGAAGCAGAGATATGCGAAGCAGGATTTTCGCCGGAAATCTTCCGTAACGTAAATACTGCCGCAGAATACGAAGCTCTGTTGCTTGAGGACGGTGCCGCAGTACCGAAGGGGGAGGGAAGCGGACAGAAATGAACGAGCCGAAGCCGTACATTGAATTTCAGGGCGTACACAAAGCCTTTGGCAGCAATGTCGTGCTCGACAGCGTGAGCTTCAACGTCATGCCCGGCGAAACCGTCTGTATTCTGGGACGAAGCGGCGTCGGAAAATCCGTTTCCCTGCATCTGATTATGGGTTTCCTGAAGGCTGACCGAGGTAGGATCGACGTCGCCTATGAGGACATCACCAATTACGGCGAGGCGGACATGGAGCGCATCCGCAAGAAGGTAACTATGGTCTTCCAGAACGGGGCGCTTTTCGATTCGCTCACCGTGGGTGAGAACGTCGCCTTCCCGTTGCGCGAGCGAGGTGGACTGGAAGAGGCGCAGATCTACCAGATCGTCGATGGGCTGCTCGACATGGTGGGAGTGCGGGAGTTCCGCGACCTGATACCTTCGGACTTATCGACGGGGATGAAGCGTTCGGTGGCTATCGCACGCGCTTTGGCGGCGCAGCCGGATGCAGTCCTCTACGACGAGCCGACGACGATGGTTGACCCGCTGATGGCGCACCTGCTGGGCGACTTGATCAAGAAACTCAAACAACAACTCAAGCTGACCAGCATCGTGGTCACTCACGACATGGCCCTGGCCAAGAAGCTGGCTGACCGCGTGATGTTCCTCTACGAGGCCAAGGCCATCTTCTTTGGCACTTTCGCCGAGATGGCCCGGTGCAACGAGCCGATCGTGCAAGAGTTTCTCCAGCTCGACTCCCTGGACTTCGAACGCTATTTTGGCGCTCAACGCCCTGCCCACGAGCCGCGCATCTGAAGTTTCAGAACCCTTGCGCCACCAGACGTTCGACTGTCAGTGTGCCGGTCTGCTCATCACGCCGGGTCCATTTCTCCAGATACTTGGCCACAATGTCAGTCTCGATGTTGACGGGGTCGCCAGGCATCAGCGATCCCAGGTTGGTCATTTTGATGGTGTGGGGAATGATGGCAATCGTTAACCGCAGCCCTTCCAGCTTCGCGACCGTGAGGCTGATGCCCTCGATTGCAATCGAGCCCTTGAACACAACATATTTCTCAAGATCTTCGGGAATGTCGATATGCAGCCAGAAATCATCTGCGTAGGCAATCGTTTCGAGCGCGATGAAGCGGCCTGTTCCGTCCACATGTCCCTGCACCATGTGGCCACCCATGCGGCCATCCGCCTTCAGCGGCAACTCCAGGTTTACTTGCGCACCCTCGGTGATGCGCGAGAACGATGTGCGCGTCCACGTTTCCGCGGCCAGATCAGCGCAGAACGACTCATGCTCGATGTCGAGCGCAGTCAGGCAGACGCCGCTGACCGCTACACTGTTACCCTGCCTCAGCTCTTTGGCAGTGAGCGGCGCCTGGATGGCGATGCGGTGATTGCCGCCGCGCTCCACCAGGCTGGTAATTGTTCCTACTTCCTCAACAAGTCCGGTAAACATGATGATGACCTCTGAATGATTTAAGAATTTTCGTCCGATGTCGGCACAAGATGCAGATCGTTCGCGTACGGATCATGCAGATACCCCTCCACTGCAAAGTCTTCTCCGAAGCGATGCAGGGTGAGCGCTTTCACATACGCGGCCTCGCTGATGCGCCGATACCCAGCCCCCAGAGCGAAAGGAATGGAGCCCGTACCCGCGAGAATCTTGGGTGCGTAGTAAAAGAAAATCTTGTCCACAATGCGAGCCGCCAGCGCGGCCCAGTTGACCATCGCTCCGCCTTCGACGATCAGGCTAGTGATCTCGCGCTCCCCAAGTTTGGCCATAACCAGATCCAGATCTGGCCGGCCATCGGCCGCCGGCGACCTTCCCGGAAACAGCAGCGTGCCATCTTCCGGCGGGTGATGCATCGGGACTTGCTCCACGATGACGCCAAGGGCTTCCAATTCCTGCCGTTTGTTTTCCTCAGCAAAGCAACAAAAAACAATCAGGTCTTCCCGCGCGGTCTTCACCACGCGAGAGTCGAGGGGCAGGCGCAGCTTGGAATCGAGAATGACGCGCAGCAATGGTCTGCGCCGTGGATACCCGGTTCGGTCGGTTAGCAACGGATCATCAGCGATGACCGTCCCGACGCCCACCATGATGGCATCGTTGGCGTGACGCATCTCGTGCACGTGCGCCCGCGCCTCGGTGCTGGTGATCCAGCCGCCGCTGGCGGCGAGCGTGTCGGCACTGTCGCTTTCGCCAGGAGGAGGAGCGATTTTTCCATCAAGAGTCATCGCCGTTTTCAGCGTAACGAACGGCCTTTTACGGCGAATATATTTGGCGAACGCCTCGTTGAGCTTCTTCGCCTCCGCCTCGCAAAGACCTTCGGACACTTCAATTCCGGCCGAGCGCAACTTGGCCAGGCCGCCGCCCGAGACAACGGGATTGGGATCGCGCATGGCGACAAAGACACGCCTTACAGCGGCGGCAATCAGCGCGTCGGCACAAGGACCAGTCCGTCCGACATGAGTGCAGGGTTCCAGGTTGAGATAGAGCGTGGAACCGCGCGCCTGCGCCCCGGCCTCCTCTAGAGCGAGCACTTCAGCATGTTTTTGTTGTTCGTAAGTATGGGTACCACGACCCACGACGTCGCCGTTGTCCGCCACCAGCACCGCGCCCACGCATGGATTGGGAGAGGCTAGTGCCACGCCTTTCCGGGCGAGCTCCAGCGCCTGCTGCATGAACTGCTCGTCGGTCGGGCGGTTGGCCATGTTCAGTCGAATAGCGAGTTCACGAAGTCTTGCGGATTGAACGGCAGCAGGTCGCCGGCCTTCTCGCCTATTCCGACGTAGCGCACCGGCAGGCCCAGTTCCTTGCAGATGGCGACCACTACCCCGCCCTTGGCGGTTCCGTCCAGCTTGGTGAGCACGATGCCGGTGACCCCCGCAGACTGCGTGAACAGTCGCGCCTGCTGCAAGCCGTTTTGCCCAGTCGTCGCATCCATAACCAGCAGCGTCTCGTGAGGAGCGGTAGCGC
>JBKQKT010000589.1:0-4258 GCA_052147365.1 Candidatus Korobacteraceae bacterium
CAGATCGCAGCGAACTGGCGGGTGGCGAAACGGATCCCAGCCAGACTGGTGCGTACCAGCTGCAATGGAGGCCCACGGGAAAGCATGTTCTGATCGTCGAAAGCGGAAGGAACGTATGTCATGTGGGGCTGGTAAAGCACACCGTCGCGGTTGACGGGAATCCTGTTCCAGTCGCCGGAATTGGAGGAGTGCTAACACGGCCTGAGTGCAGGGGGCGTGGATATGCCCGGATTGCGATGAAGGCAGCGGAGGCTTTTGCGTTGCGCCAGATGGAGGTGGACTTCATGCTGCTTTTTTGCAGGCCTGCATTGCAAAGTTGGTATGAAGGCCGGGGTTGGATTAGGGTTTCAAGTGTCGTGTGGATTGAGCAGCAGCAGAGAACGATCGTTCAGCCGCTTGTTTCGATGGTGAGATGTCTTGGTCCGAAACAGTGGCCGCTGGGTGAGGTTCGGTTAGGATGTCTTCCCTGGTGACTCAGGAATTTGCGTGTCTTGTGTCCGAGGTTAATGTGGAATCCAGCGAAATCAATGGCCATATCACGAAAGACAAAGTCAGTTTGATGGACAGGAGTCGAAGGAACATGTTCAAGCTTATGGTTTCGCTGTTCTTGTCGCTGTGTGCGGGCGTCCTCCCGTCTTCTGCTGCTCCGGACGCCCCAAGAAGCATCGAGCTGGCCGAGAACTGGAAGCTCACCTCGGCAAAGGATTTGCAAACTGGCGGAGCGGCCATCTCCCTTCCGGACTATAAAGACACGGGCTGGTATTTGATTCATCGCATGCCCGCGACTGTGCTGGAGACCCTGGAAGAGGACGGCGTGTATTCAAATCTCTACTTTGGCAAGAACCTGCTGGAGAGCGTTCCGCAAGAACTGTACAAGCAGGATTGGTGGTATCGCACCACCTTCACCGCGCCGGACGCGCATGCGGTTTACTTACTAGATTTCCCGGGAATCAACTATCGTGCAGAGATATGGCTGAATGGCCAGATGGTAGCCGACAACAAGCGCGTAGTGGGCATGTATAACGCGCACGAGTTGAATGTCACGCAATGGATCAAGCGCGGAGGATTGAACACGCTTGCGGTCAAAGTGACGCCGGAACAGGCGCTGCAAGATGTCAATGGCGTGGAGTTGGCAGATAGCTGGTTCGACTGGATCAACTGGAAGTATTTAGGCTATCAAGGTCCCCGGAAGAACTTTGAGAACGGGATTTCTTTTGTCGCGGATCGCAATGCGGGGATCTGGAAGCCCGTCTATTTGAAGGTCGCGGGTGAGGTTACACTCGAACATGCGTTGGTCAACTCTGAGCTTCCGCTGCCAAAAACCACCACGGCGCGGCTGACAGTTTTCGCTGACCTCCACAATTTCTCGAATCGGCAAGTAAGTGGGATTCTCCGGGGAACCATTTCGCGGCCGGGCAAACCTGTCATACGATTCCAGCAATCAGTCAGTCTCTCACCAGGCGAGGAGCGGCAGGTAAGCTTCACACCCGATAGCTATCCGCAGCTCGTCGTACAGAATCCCGATCTTTGGTGGCCCTATACGATGGGAACGCCAAACCTCTACGATCTGCGCCTCGAGTTTCTCGAGAATGATCAGCTTTCTGATGCCACGCAAATCCGGTTCGGGATTCGCAGCATCACCCAACATCGCGATCAGGATGAACAGTTCCCCGGCCTGGGCAAGGGTGGCAACTTCTATCTACAGGTCAATGGCAGAGATTTCCTGGCGCGCGGAGCGGTCTACACGCCAGACTTGTTATACCGGTACGACCCGGACCGGGAAGCCGCGGTGCTGCGCTACGTAAAGGACCTTGGCCTCAACATGCTAAGGTGGGAATCCAAGATTTCGAGTGAGCACATTGTGGAGTTGGCAGACGAGCAGGGCATCCCGCTCATGTTCGGCTGGATGTGCTGCAACCAGTGGGAGAAGTGGGGCCAGTGGGATGCAGAGGATCATCGCGTTGCGGCCGAGAGTCTGCGTTCGCAAATCTTGATGCTGCGTCCCCATGCTTCCGTCTGGATATGGGCCAACGGGAGCGATGGTCTGCCGCCGAAATCCGTGCTTAGCGTGTACCACGGGATCCTGTCGGACTTGCACTGGCAGAATGCCGTCGTTGACACCGTCTCGTCGTTCGCTAAGGATGATCGAGGCGAGCGCTTGTGGGATGGCATCCATATGGCCGGACCCTACAGTTGGCGGCCACCCACATATTGGTTCAGTGGACTGTATGAACCCTCGCGAGGCTCCTGCGCCGAACAGGGCGACAATGAACATATCCCTCCCTACGAGAGCCTGAAGAAGTTCATTCCCAGCGACAAGCTCTGGCCCATCAATGACACCTGGTACTTCCATTCCGGCTCGAACCCGGGAAACAGTACGCTGATCAACATTCAGCGCGCCGTTGATCGCCGCTACGGGCCCTCAAACAGCGCGGAGGAGTTTGCGCGGAAGGCGCAACTTGCTCATTACGAAGGTACCCGTGCGCAATTCGAGGCATTCGCTGCCAACGGGTGGGCGAATCACAAAATGACCATTTATTGGATGCTGAACAGCCATTGGCCTTCTTTCTTTGGAAATATTTTCGACTATTACTTGCGCCCGGGCGGAGCTTATTACGGCGCCAAGAAGGGCCTGCGGCCCCTCTCCGTGATCTTTGATTCCTACGCGACCGGTGCTCACAGTCAGGCAAAAGTCACAGTTGTCAACCAGACGCCCGCGGGTCAGCAAGGCTTGCGTGTGCGCGTGCGCATCTACGACCTGCAAGGCAAGGTGCTGGACGACCACGAGGCGGCAAAGATCCAGGTCGCTTCCGGCGGGGCGGTCCAGGCCATGACATTGCCCAGGTATCCGGACAGCTCCCCGGTCTACTTTGTGCGCTGTCAGTTGTTTGACAATTCCGGCAAGGTCCTTGCGGAAAATATCTACTGGCAGTCGCAGAAGGACGACGATTTAGGTGATCGGAAGAACGACGGTGCCTTTGCATTGCAACAAGAGAGTTGGGCCGACATGACGGCACTGAACTCCATGCCGCAAGCCCCGCTACAGCTAAGTGCCACACAAACGTCGGTACCCGGTGCGAATCGCATCACAATTCGGCTGCACAACGCGACCGAACACGTCGCTTTCTTCGAACGAGCGGAGATCACGTCCGCGCGAGATGCCGACGAGATTCTTCCGATCGAGTACGACGATAATTACGTCACAGTTTTTCCAGGCGAAACAGTCGTGATTCACGGTGTCGTCCCGCAACCGGGCAAAACACCCGCATGGGTCAGACTCGAGGGATACAACACTCCGCGGATCGCGGTGGCCATAAATTAGAGCTACGGGCAACCTGCCTGAAAGGGAGATTTACACCATGTCGAAAATGAGATGCGGATGGCTCTGCAACGTGGGAATCGCGATTATCGCTGCCGCGCTGATGGTCATCACGCCTTGTGCGGCTCAGCAATTGACGAACGACAAGCTGTCCCTGAGCGTCAACGCGAAAGATGGAGCGTATCAATTGGCGGTGCGGGGCGGGCAGATCATCCTCACCAGCCGTGTGGCCGCTCAGGTCAATCACCAGTGGCTGCGCTCGACCGATTATCCGCGTCATCAAGTGTCCGAATCTGCGTTCAGCGATGAACTTGGTTCTGGCCGGGCAATCACCGTCACAAATTCGGGACTCCCGGGGAAAGCTGACCTCATTTATATGGTCCAGCTTTACGACCAAAATCCTTACGCGACTCTTCAGGTGACGGTACGGAACAGCACGGAAAAGGAAGTGACGGTGCAGGCCATCCGAGGCGTGGAATCACTCGGGGAGCCTTTGCTTAATCTGGGTGGTCCTGCCTTCGCCGATCGTGTCCTTTCCGACAGCTTCAGCGAAGATTGGCCCCAGTTGCGGCTCTACGACCTGGGGAAAGCGCCCGGCGGGATGCATCGCGGTGTTGGCAGTCAACTCGTGTACAACCGGGAGAGCAGGCAGAGCCTCTTCGTCGGCGCACTGACCGCGGATCGGTTTCTGACCATTTTGCATCTGCAGACTGCCGGCGAAGGCGCGGGGACGAAGATTGCGTCGTATGGCGTTGACTTCACAGGAACCACGGAAATCCAAAAGGATTTTGATCTGAAAGATGCTCCAGCGGAAAATCTCGTCGAACTGAGCCTTCCCATCGCGTCCGGCTCAGAAATCGTCTCGGAGCGTCTGATGCTCCAGGCCGGGCAGGGCTACTACAATCAGTTGTTGGCTTACGGCGATGCGATTCGACGACT
>JBKQKT010000590.1:0-3510 GCA_052147365.1 Candidatus Korobacteraceae bacterium
CTCGCTATCATTCGCTATCGCAAACCGCTGGAAGAAGTGCTGAAGCACATTGACGCGCACCGCGCCTATTGCCAGGGCCTGAAGCAGGAAGGACTGTTGATTGCGTCGGGGCCGCTGGTGCCGCGCAACGGTGGCGCTTTTCTGCTGCGGGTCCCTGACGATGAAGCCCAGGCGACGCTGGACAGCATTCGCGACAATGATCCGTACACGCGGTTTGGACTGGCGCAATACGAACTTTGGCCCTGGGCCCCCGCGCTTGGCGTGGAGGACTTGGACCGCTTATAGACAGTGTTTTGGTTTTGTTGGCAGCTTGCTTTGAAGCGGCGCGCCTTTAGTCGCGCCGGACGGGACATTCCCCATGATTTTGTCATCACGAAGGAGCGCGAAGGAGCTATGCGACCGAGCGCGAATGAGGGATCTGCTTTTCACTAGCCCTCGCTGTGAACGAAACAGCAGATTCCTCGATGGCTAAAGCCATCTCGTAATGACAATTTCTATGAAGTGAGGAACGCCGGCAAGGCTACGAAGGCTCTCTAACCCTCCCGGTTCTGAGGTAGCGCGACAGGCCATAGCCCGTGGCGACGACCTCACTTTCGACCAACCCTGTGCCTCCGCCTGCAGGCGCGAAGCTTTACTGCGGCGGGCAGGAGCCCGTTTTTCTTGTAGTTGTCGCATTCTCTGTCGGAATCATCGCTGCCAATTATCTCTGGCGCTCTCCTCTCGCCTGGCTGGCCGCATTTCTCACCGCAATCACGGGTGCAGTACTTCTTGGTCGTCGCTCTCCACAAGCATCGTTTGCGCTGGTCCTGCTGGCTGTCGTTCCTCTTGGCGGGTTCTGCCTTCAGGCACGCGATGCCGCCGTGCCAACAATTGCGCAAAATCTGCAACCGTTCGCCACGGGGCAGGATGAAGCAGAAGTAACCGCGTATGTCATTCGCGAAGGCCTGGTTCGCGAAGGCCGCTACGGCGGCAAGCAGGAATCCGTGGACGTTAAGGCTGAGCGCCTGCAAGTTGGCGATCGCGCGTTGGAGGAGGCTGTCGGCATTCGGCTGACCATCTACAGCAAACAGACGGAGGAGGATGAGGCCCGCGATGCAGGTATTGAATCGCCTCTGCGTGTTTACACGTACGGCCAGCGCTTGCGCTTCACCGCCAAGTTGCATATGCCGCGCAATTACAGAAATCCCGGCGCAATGGACATGGCTGGCTATCTGGCGTCGCAGGGAATCCACCTGACCGGCTCGGCGCGCGCCAGCAGCGTCGAGGTTTTGCCCGGATTCGTGGGCAGCCGGATCGGGCTCTGGCGCAGCGCGGCGCGGCGCAGCGTGTTAGCGCGTATCATTCTGCTCTGGCCCGGTGAGCGCGGCGCACTGATGCAGGCCATGCTGATTGGTGGCCGCGCCTTCTTCGGCCACGACATCAAAACAGATTTCCAGCGCACCGGCACATATCACATCCTCGTTGTCTCTGGAATCAACGTCGGCATTCTCGCCTTCGCGGCGTTCTGGGCACTTCGCCGTTTGCCGATGGGCGAGACGTGGGCGACCATCATCACGATTGTGCTGTCGTGGGGCTACGCGTTTCTCGCCGATCTGGGATCGCCGATCGTGCGGGCGACCATCACGCTGAATGTTTATCTTGTGACCCGGCTGCTCTTTCGCGATCGCGCCGCGCTCAACGGACTCGGCATCGCAGCGCTCGGGATTCTGCTAATGAACCCGCGAACGTTGTTCGAAGCCAGCTTCCAGCTCACATTTCTTTCCGTGATTGCGGTGGCCGGAATTGCCTTACCCATCCTGCGCAACACCCTTTATCCACTGCGGAATGCGATCAGGAACTTTGACTCGCTGGCCTTCGACTTCTCTCTGCCGACCCGGGCGGCGCAATTCCGTTCTGACATGCGCTTGATTCGGGAGCAACTCAGCAACATCGCTGGTCCGCGCGTCGCGAACTTCGTGGTGGTGCGCGGCACAGGTTTCGTTCTCGGCGCAGCAGAATTGCTTTTCATCTCTATCGTCATCCAGATCGCCCTCGCCCTGCCGATGGCGTGGTACTTCCATCGCGCTACCACGATGGCGCTGCCGGCCAATGCGCTCATGATCCCAATCGCCGAAGTACTCTTGCCCGCTGCCGTGCTGGCGGTCGCACTGTCCTACGTTTCGACTTGGCTGGCCCACGTGCCGGCGGTGATCAGCGCATACGCCCTCGATGCATTGACTGGCGCGGTTCGTATCATTGGACACATGCGCATCTCGGATGTGCGTGTGCCTACGCCGGCGCTGGCCGCCTGCTGCGCAGCGGCAGTTGCGTTTGGCCTCGCTCTGCTGCTGGCGCGGAAAAGAATGTTGTGGGCTTGGATCGGCATTGTCGCGCTGCTGGCCGCGGCAGCCTGGATCGTCCTTTTGCCGCCGAAGCCGCAGTTGTATCCCGGCGTATTCGAGGTCACCGCCATCGATGTCGGCCAGGGGGACTCGCTGCTGCTCGTAACGCCGGAGGGCAAGACGCTGCTGCTGGATGCCGGCGGCGTGACGGAAAACTCTAGGTCCGAGTTCGATGCGGGCGAGGAAATCGTCTCGCCCTACCTCTGGTCCCGTGGCATCCGTCGGCTTGATGTTGTGGCCGTCTCGCACGCGCACACCGACCACTTAGGTGGAATGCGGAGTATCATTGCAAACTTTCAGCCGCGCGAGATGTGGTATGGGGTTGAGTCGCCGACTTTCCCATTTCGGGAATTAGTGGAGACGGCGAAATTGTTCCACGTGGAACAACGTGCATTAAAGACCGGCGACACTTTTGATTATGGCGGAGTGCACATCCGTGTGCTGAGTCCCGAACCGGGAATGCCGCCTCACAACCCGGCGCAGGACGACGAGTCGGTGGTTTTGCACATGCAATACGGTGAGACGTCGGCGCTGCTAGTGGGCGACGCACACAAGCGAATTGAGAAGTTGCTACTCAACGAAGCCCCGCAGGCCGGCCTGCTAAAAGTGGGACATCACGGCAGCGCCACCTCCAGCACGCCGGAATTCCTGGCGGCGGTCAAGCCGCAATATGCCGTGGTTTCCGTGGGCTTCTACAACTCATTCGGCCATCCGCGGCCCTCCGTGATGGAGCGCTACGCCGCGGCAACTGTTCGCACCTACCGCACCGATTTGGCGGGAGCGGTTTCGTTCTTTCTCGACGGCAGCGCGATCACAGCTAGGCCTGTTCCTCGCTGACCGCCTCGTCCGCGTCGGTCGTGGGATTCTTGCGGTACGCCTCGATGGTCTGGCGGGCATCCTCAGCCTGGTCCTCACGCACCAGCACGGCGACACCACCCACAGGAAACACGTCCTGAGCTTCGCGGTTCTGGATCATGGCGTCGATTCCCGCCGACTGGAGGAAGCGACCCCTGGGCGTCGTGGTCGTTGTGCAGGGCGATTCCCAACTGCTTGAGGTTGTTGCAGCACGCCGCTCGGCCGGCCGCCTCGCGGGCTCGTTGCACCGCCGGCAGCAGCAGGGCGATCAGCA
>JBKQKT010000591.1:0-6356 GCA_052147365.1 Candidatus Korobacteraceae bacterium
TCGAATTGAAGCCGGGCAAGGGCGCGCAGATGGCGCGCTCGGCGGGAGCGCAGGCGCAACTGGTCGCGAAAGAAAACGACTACGCGCTGTTGAAGCTACCCTCCGGCGAAACCCGTAAGGTGCTGGTGGATTGCATGGCGACGGTAGGCCAGGTGGGCAACGTCGATCACGAGAACATTTCCATTGGCAAGGCGGGACGCACGCGCTGGCTGGGAATCCGCCCGACGAACCGCGGCGTGGTGATGAATCCGGTGGACCATCCGCACGGCGGCGGCGAGGGCAAGACGAGCGGCGGACGGCATCCGGTGACCCCGTGGGGCCAGCCGACCCGCGGTTACAAGACGCGTAATAACAAGCGGACCGATAAGTTCATCGTGACCCGCAGACAGAAGTAGGACTGAGACGATATGGCACGTTCAACCAAGAAGGGTCCGTTCATCGATTCGCACCTGCAGGCCAAGATCGAGGGCATGAACCAGCGCAACGAGAAGAAGGTGCTGCGCACCTGGTCACGCCGCTCGACCGTGATCCCCGAGATGGTGGGTCACACTCTGGCCGTGCACAACGGCAAGAAGTTCATCCCGGTGTACGTCACCGAGAACATGGTGGGCCACAAGCTGGGCGAGTTCAGCATGACGCGCATCTTCAAGGGTCACTCGGTGAGGGCGGCAACCGAAACAGCGGCGAAACCGGCGCCGGCACCGCGTTAAGGAGACGACATGGAGTTCACGGCAAAACTGAATTACGTGCGAGTCTCGCCGCAGAAGGCGCGCCTGGTGCTGGATCTCATCAAGGGCCGCCGGGTGGAAGAGGCGCTCGACACGCTGCTGTATGCCCGGCAAGGCATCGCTCCGGCGTTGTACAAGCTGCTGCGTTCGGCGGTGGAGAATGCCAACTATGTGAGCGCCGAGAAAGGCCTCGACGTTGACGTGGACCGGCTGTACGTCAAGCGCGCAATCGCCAACGACGGTCCGCGCATGAAGCGCATCCGCCCCGCGCCGATGGGCCGCGCATACCGCTATCAGCGCCGCATCTCGCATCTGGAGATCGCGCTGGAAGAGAAGGTAGCCGGCAACGGCAAGGCTGGCCTGGTTGAGACGGTGGGCGAAGCCGGACCGGCGAAAAAGGCGGCCAGGAAAGTAGCCAGGAAGGCGCCGGCGAAGAAGAAGGCGGTAGCGAAGAAGGGTACGGAGAAGAAGAAGGGGCCGGCGAAGCAGCCTAAGAAGAAGAAGTAAAGTTTTCCCGCCGATACATTGGCGGGCTGAAGCGGCGATGCTCAATGCAGTCGTCGCGGAGAAGAAACAAGACTATGGGACAAAAAGTCCATCCTTACGGATTTCGCCTCGGTATTACCAAGCCGTGGAGATCGCGCTGGTTCGTGGAGCGTGATTACGACAAACTGCTGCTGGAAGACGTCAAGCTAAAAGCCGAGCTGAAGGACAAGCTCAAGTCGGCGGGCGTCAGCTCGATCGAGATCGAGCGTCCGGGCAACAAGCTGCGCATCATCATCCGGACCGCTCGTCCGGGCATCATCATCGGCCGCAAGGGCGCGGAGATTGACAAGCTGAAGCAGGACATTCAGAAGCGCACCAATCGCGATGTCTACGTGGACATCCAGGAGGTGCACAAGCCCGAGCTGGATGCGCAACTGGTGGCCGAAAACATCGCGCTGCAATTGGAAAAGCGCGTGGGCTTCCGGCGCGCCATGCGCAAGGCCGTGGATTCGGCGCTGCGCTTCGGTTGCAAGGGGATCAAGGTGCGCGTCAGCGGCCGCTTGAACGGCAACGAAATCGCGCGCTCCGAATGGTACCTGCAGGGGCGTCTGCCGCTGCACACGCTGCGCGCCGATATTGATTACGGCTTCGCCGAGGCCAATACCACTTACGGCAAGATTGGCGTGAAGTGCTGGGTGTACAAGGGCGAGATCTTCAAGGAAAAACGCCGCGAGCCGCAGGCCGTGCAATCGGGAGTGTTTTAAGAGCAGGGGTTAGTGGTCAGTGGCTAGGGGCTAGCAAAAGCGAACAGCCAAGCTCCAGCCGAGAATGAATTGGAGACGAACTAGAGGTAGTAGGCCAGAGAGCGTTAGACGAACTTCTAACCCCTAGCCTCTAACCCCTAGCAACTGAAGCCTATGTTGATGCCAAAGAAAGTGAAGTACCGCAAGCAGCAGCGCGGGCGCATGGCCGGCAAGGCCTGGCGCGGGGGTGAGTTGTCGTTTGGCGATTTCGGCCTCAAGGTCTTAGAGCCGGGCTGGATCACCGACCGCCAGATCGAAGCGAGCCGGGTGGCCATGACGCGCTTCATTAAGCGCGGCGGCAAGATCTGGATCAGGCTGTTCCCAGACAAGCCCGTCACCAAGAAGCCGGCTGAAACCCGTATGGGCAAAGGCAAGGGTGCGCCGGACCACTGGGTAGCTGTGGTACGTCCGGGCAAGATCCTCTTCGAGATGGAAGGGGTATCGGCCACCGACGCCGCGGAAGCGATGCGTCTGGCTTCGCACAAGCTGCCGCTTCGCACCAAATTTGTGCAGCGCGAAGGCGCGCACTAGAACGGCTGTCAGGATTTCGAAATGAATATAGAGAAGATTCGCAATTTAACCGATGCCGAACTGCTACATCAGCAGCGCGAGATGTCTGACCAGCTCTTCAAGATGAAGTTTCAATTGAAGATGGGTCAGACCGAGAGCCTCAAGAAGATACGCGAGCTGAAGAAGGACATTGCGCGCATCCAGACCGTAGTGCGCCAGAAAGAGCTGGCCGGCGGCAATGGAGCCTCGGCGCCAAAGGCGCCTGAGAAAAAGGCAAAGACGGCAACCAGCGCGCCCGTGAAAACCAGGAAGGCGGCCGCCAAGAAGGCTGCGACGGAGAAAAGTTAAGTCATGGTTGAAACAACCGCAACCAGCAACGCAGTCGCGGCCGGCCGGCGTAAGACACTGATCGGCAAAGTGGTTTCCACCAAGATGGCCAAGACCCTCGTGGTCGAAGTCCGGCGGCAGAAGGCACACCCGTTCTACAAGCGCGTGGTGACCCGCAGCAAGAAGTTCTATGCGCACGACGAGAAGGGTACGGCGCACCTCGGCGATTTTGTGAAGATCGAGGAGACCCGTCCGCTCTCCAAGTTGAAGCGCTGGCAGTTGAAGGAAATCGTGCAGCGCTCAGCACTGGCGGCGCCGGTCGAGCAACAGACGGTCTAAACCCGCTGGGTGTGAACCGCAAGGAGAAAAGCTATGGCAGTGATGATGAGGACCATGCTCGATGTCGCCGACAATTCCGGCGCCCGCAAGCTGCAGATGATTCTGCCGCTGGGCGGTTCCACTGGTCTGGTTGCCGGTTTGGGCGACATCGTGACCGCTGCGGTGAAGGAAGCTTCTCCCGACGGCACCGCCAAGAAGGGCACGGTGGTGAAAGCGGTTATCGTGCGTACTCGCAAGGAACATCGCCGTCGCGACGGCACCTATATCCGCTTCGACCAGAATGCGGCGGTGCTGATCAACGACGTGCACGAGCCAGTTGGGACGCGCGTGTTCGGTCCCGTGGCCCGCGAGCTGCGCGAGAAGAAGTTTTTGAAGATCGTATCCCTGGCGCCGGAAGTTCTGTAGTCGAGTTCGGCCGCCAGGTCTAGAGAGAAGAGCTATGCAAAAGAGTGTTGACATTCGCCGCAACGATCAGGTGCGGGTGATTACCGGACGCGACAAGGGCAAACAAGGCCGGGTGCTACGCGTTATGCCCGATGAGAGCAAAGTCCTGGTGGAGCACGTCATGATGGTGAAGAAAAACGTGCGCCCTAACCCGCAGCGCAACATCAAGGGCGGCATTGCCGAGCAGGAGAGGCCGCTTTCCATCAGCAACGTCATGCTGATGTGCGCCTCCTGTAACCGGCCGGTCCGCGTCGGCCACGAGAAGCATGGCGAGCGTCACGTGCGCGTGTGCCGGCGGTGCGGCACGGCGCTGGAAAAGTAGTAATTGGTAATTGGTTTTTAGTACTTGGCCAAATACCAATTACTAACGGCCAATTACCGGATCAAGAAAGGCAGTAGCAGTCATGGCAGACGAGAAGAAACAGAAAGGCCAGCAGCAGGCTGCACAGGGCAAATCGCAGGGCAAGAAAGCGAAGCCTGAGCAGGTCGAAGCGGCTTCCGAGCAAGCATCGGGCAAGCCGGCGCGGCCGAAGGCAAACAATCGCGCGACAGCGCGTTTGCGCGACCGTTACGTCAAGGAAGTTCGGCCGGCGCTGATGAAAGAGTTCGACCTCGAGAACCCGATGGCTGCTCCCAGGCTGGAGAAGATCGTGGTCAACATGGGCGTGGGTGACGCGACGCAGAACGCGAAGCTGATTGATCCCGCGGCGACTGAGGTGGGGCAGATTACTGGGCAGAAGCCGGTGGTCACCAAGGCCCGCAAGTCCATCGCGGCCTTTAAAGTGCGCGAAGGAATGCCCATCGGCGTCATGGTTACGCTGCGCGGCGACCGCATGTACGAGTTTTTTGACCGCCTGGTGAACATCGCGCTGCCACGCGTGCGTGACTTCCGCGGCGTAGGCACCAAGTCGTTCGATGGACGCGGCAATTACACGCTCGGCGTGCGCGACCAGTTGATTTTTCCAGAGATTGATTACTCCAAGGTCGAGAAACTGAAAGGCATGAACATCACGATTGTGACCTCGGCCGGCAATGACGACCAGGCGCGTGCTCTGCTGAAGCATATGGGCATGCCGTTTAAACAATAGTCAGGTCGCGCAAAAAACGGCGCGACCTCGCTGGGGATGACAATCGTAGTTCGCGGAGAGCGAAAGGCAAAAAGCAAAAAGGAAACAATGGCCAGAACATCAAGTATTGCCAAGGCAAACAAGAAACCCAAGTTTTCGGCCCGGCAGCACAACCGATGCCATATCTGCGGACGTCCGCGTGCGTTTCTGCGCAAGTTCGGCATTTGCCGTCTCTGCTTCCGCGGGCTGGCCCTGAAGGGCGAGATCCCAGGGGTCGCGAAGTCGAGTTGGTAGGAAGCGCGGAGTAGTTGGTTAGTCCGTCGCGGCTGGTTCTTACGCTACCCACTGAGTGCGAGAGCGCACTCGCCGGTCCCAAGCCACGGTGGTGGCAAGGGTGAGTAAGCTAACGAGCGACGATTTGAGGAGATGCAAAGCACATGAGTTTGACCGATCCGGTCTCGGATTTTATAACGCGTGTTCGTAACGCCATCAAGGCGCGGCACCAGAAGGTGGACGTGCCCCATTCGAAGCTGAAGGTTGAGATGGCCCGCATTCTGAAGCAAGAGGGCTACATCGCCAACTTCAAGGCGGTCGAGGAGGAGGGCCGTAAGGTCCTGCGCGTGTATTTGAAGTATAGCCCCGACAATTCGTCGCCCATCTCCGACCTGAAGCGGATCTCGCGTCCCGGCTGCCGTGTGTACGTCGGGCACACCGATATTCCGCGCGTGCTGGGCGGACTGGGGATCAACATCCTGACCACGCCCAAGGGCGTAATGACCGGACGTCAGGCGCGCAAGGAAGGCGTTGGCGGCGAAGTTTTGTGTGAGATTTACTGAGTAGCCGTCAGCTATCAGCTGTCAGTAAGAATGCGGATATACGCTTGCGGTCTACAGATGGGCTCCATGCCCGAATCAAAAGAACAAGCTGACAGCTGAGAGGCTGACAGCTGAGAGCTAAAGACTATGTCGAGAATTGGAAACAAACCGATCCCCCTGGAGAAGGGCGTGACGTTTGCCGTGGAAGGCAACACCGTGCGGGTCAAAGGCCCCAAGGGCGAAGTCACGACGCACATGCCTGGCGGCGTGAAACTGGAACAGAAAGACGGCCACATCGTGGTGGTGCGCGAAGACGATTCCAAAGCCGCGATCCACGGCCTGGTGCGCGCTCTGGTCAACAATTCGGTGGAAGGCGTCACCAAGGGCTGGAACCGGGAGTTGGACATCGTCGGCATCGGGTCCCGCGCGGAGATGAAGGGCAAGGACACGGTGGTATTCACCCTGGGATATTCGCATCCCATTGAATACCCGCTGCCCGGCGGCGTCCAGGTCACGATTGATCCCAAGCAGACGCATTTAACGGTGAGCGGCATTGATCGCCAGAAAGTTGGATTCGTCGCCGCCGAGATGCGCTCGCTGCGTCCGCCCGATCCGTATAAGAACAAGGGCGTGCGTTATACCGGCGAGCGGCTGAAGAAGAAGGTCGGCAAGACTGGAGCCAAATAGTGGTCAGTGGTTAGTGGCCGGCTAAGTGTGAATTTCGTGAGGTAGCTGAAGGCTGATAGCTGACGGCTGAGAGCTAAAGAGAGATGATTACCAAGACTTCAAAAGACCAGACGCGGCAAAAAGTCCATACCCGGATCCGTAAGAAGATTC
>JBKQKT010000592.1:0-7627 GCA_052147365.1 Candidatus Korobacteraceae bacterium
GCCAGGTCGCGGTGGGTTGCACCGTGGCCTGATCACAGGACTCGTTTCAGTTACGATGGCCTGCGTCGGCTATTTACTTGCGGGTTTGCCGCCCCGTCCTCAAAGCGCAAGGAGAAGCGGCTCCGCTCGGCTTACGACACGTTCTTCGTGCCAGTGCGAGCGGTACTTCACACAACCCGACTATGCACAGGTTATGCGAGGCCGGGGAAGGCTGTCTGTGACGTAGCGCACAGAGGGCAGTTTCGAGTTTCGAGTTGGAAAACCGGCCTGTCGGTTGCCTGGTGCGCTCAATCGCTCAATCTCTCATTCCTGTCATCCTGAGCGAGCGCCCGCCCTGTTTTCCGACCCGCAGGTTTTGCGGGTCGGGGCGGACGCGAGTCGAAGGACCTGCATTTCGACTCCCGGCACACACTCTAGTGAGCACCGTCACAGAGGTTCCGCTCTGAGAAGCTAATACTTCAACCATGCAAGAGCGTCACCTTTACACCGTTTACATCATGGCCAGCCGTTCCCTTACGCTCTACATCGGTGTCACACGTAATCTCGCTCGGCGAACGATGGAACATAAACAGCACGAGATCGAGGGGTTCACATCCACGTACCGCGTTGAGCGACTGGTTTACTATGAACGATTCGTGGACATCAGGGCAGCGATTGAACGCGAGAAGCAGCTCAAGGGCTGGCGTCGCGATAAGAAAATCGCACTCATTCGCTCGAAGAATCCCACGTGGATCGATTTGGCGGAAGAATGGGGAAAGCCAATTCAAGCCGAGGTGCGTGGGCCATTCATCAATCCTAAGTGCTGAAACGTCAGCGCAAGAAATGCAGGTCCTTCGACTCCGGGCGCGCCCGACCCCGCTCCGCAGTGTCGAAAAAGCACGGCGCGCCCTCCGCTCAGGATGACAGCATTGAAATTTGACCGCCGGGTGCCGCACTCATTCCTGAAGTTGGAATCAGTGGGAGTGAATTGTCGTACGACCAGCAGCGAGGTCGCCTCCAATTGATCCATGGCCTCCCAGACATTCGAAACCCGCGAATGTGTGGGGCACCCGCGGCGCCTCAACTCGAAACTTGAAACCAGGGATCCCTCGACTCGCTCCGGATTTCGGCTGCGGGCTCCCGACGCTTCGCTCCTCACGCCCGCAAGGCGCCTCAACTTGAAACTTGAAACTCGAAACTGCTTCAGTCCCCCGGCTCGAAGCGGTATCCCACCCACGGCTCGGTCAGGATGTACTTCGGCGAGCTGGCGTCGGGTTCCAGCTTCTTGCGTAACTGGCCCACAAAGACGCGAAGATATTCGTTCTGCTCGACGCTGTTAGCGCCCCAAACCGCATTGAGAATCGAGCGATGGGTCATCACTTTACGCGGGTGCTGCACCATGTACACCAGCACGTCGAACTCTTTGGGAGTGAGCCGTACTTCCTTGCCCGCAACGGCGACGGAATGCCCGTCAAGGTCAATGTGGAAGTCGCCGAGCTCGAATTTGGTTTGCGCCGGGCTCGGGCTGGGCGGCGAACGGCGCAGGGCGGCGCGAATCCGCGCCAGCAGCTCGCCGGTGCTGAAAGGCTTGGTCACGTAGTCATCGGCACCGGAGTCGAGAGCTTCGATTTTGCTGCGCTCCTCGCCACGCACCGACAGCACCAGAATGGGGACCTGTGACATCTTGCGTAAACGGCGGCACAACTCGATGCCGTTCATGTGAGGCATGGCAAGATCGGTGATCACCAAGTCGGGAGCGAAGTCTTTTACGATTTCCAGCGCGGTTTCGCCGTCGTTGGCGACGCGGATCTCGTAGCCCTGCGCGTTGAGGCTCGTGCGCAGCACGCGCGTGATCTGCGGTTCGTCGTCAACTACGAGGATGTGCGGACGGCTATGCATTTTGGAGAGCAGCTTCCATTTTCAAGTCGCGAAGAGGATTCACCACAGAGGCACAGAGACACAGAGAAAAATGCAGGATGTAGTACATCGCTCAGGAACAGGTCTTTGGGCTCCCCTAAAGGCATCGGCCAAGAAATTGCCCATCGCTATATCTTTTCTACGTTTTTCTCTGTGTCTCTGTGTCTCTGTGGTTAATCTGTTGAAACTCTAGTTCGCCTGCTGTTTCACGATGTGCACATCAACCGCGGGCGCATCGCGCAGGAAACGGTGCACCGCCGACATGAACATGTACTTGCGCCAGCCGGTGGTGGCGGAATGGCCGAAGATCATCTGCGTGATGTGCTTCTCGCGCACGAACTCCGCCATAGCTCGGGCGACGTCTTTGCCCTTCAGCCGCGCAATCTTGGCGCCAAGGTTCTCGGCAAAATGAAGGTTTGCCTGCAGGGAGCGCTGCCGCTCGGGGTCGCCGTCGTCCACGCCGGTGTCAACATACAACACGTAGAGTTCGCCATTGATGGCCTGCGCCATGCGCGAGGCGCGCGCCACCAGATACTGCGCCGCCGGATTGGAGCTGACACCGACGCCAATTCGCTCCGACACATTCAAATCACGGCCAGAGGTGAACTCAGAGTCAAGATACGGCTCCAGGCTGCGGTCCACCACCTGGGCCACGTGGCGCAGCGCGATCTCGCGCAGGGCAATCAGGTTGCTCGGACGGAAAAAGTTGCCCAGAGCGCGGTCCACACGCTCCATGGGATAGATATCGCCCCGGCGCATGCGGGTCTGCAACGCCTCCGGCGTGACGTCGGACAGCACAATCTCATCCACCCGTTTCAAGACCCAGTCGGGCACGGTCTCGCGCACCAGCACACCGGTAATCTTGTGCACCATGGGCGTCACGCTCTCCAGGTGTTGCACGTTCATGGTGGAAACAACATCGATTTTGTTGTCGAGCAACTCGAAGACATCTTCGTAGCGCTTGTGGTGCTTGCTGCTTTCAATGTTGGTGTGCGCCAGTTCGTCCACCAGAGCGACCTGCGGATGGCGCGCCAGGATGGCGTCTACGTCCATCTCGTCGAAAATGGTGCCCTTATAGTCGATCTTCCTGCGCGGGACGATTTCCAGGCGCGAAAGCAGTTCCTGCGTGGCCTTGCGGCCATGGGTTTCGGCAACACCAACCACGACGTCTTCACCGCGGCTCTGGCGGCGGATGGCCTCGCTCAGCATGGCATAGGTCTTGCCCACGCCGGGCGCATAGCCGAGAAACAGCTTGAAAACGCCACTCTTCTTTTTTTCGGGAGTGGTCTCTTCCAGCCATTGCTCCGGGGTCTTTTGCATGCCCACCTATTCTGCGGCAGGGCGCGGGAAAAGTCGATTGGATACAATCATCGCGTGAGTTCTCGACTCCCAGAAGCCGGACAGCGGGGACGGAACGCCTTCGCGGTCAGTCCGCAGCGCTTGAAAGCGGCACTCTATCACTTCGCCGTCGCGATGGTGACGATCGCCTTCGTGGTGTTTGCCTACCGCCGTCTGCCAGACGTGAATCCCACCACGGTTGCGCTCACGTTTCTCCTGGTGGTGCTGTTCGTGGCCAGCCGCTGGGGGCTGACCCTCGCCACGACGACGGCGGTCGTCGCGACGCTTGCCTTCAATTACTATTTCCTTCCTCCTATCGGCACCTTCACCGTCGCCGACCCGCAGAATTGGATTGCGCTGCTCGCGTTCCTCATCAGCGCCATTCTGGCGAGCCGGCTCTCCGAGCGGGCCCGCCGCGAGGCAATGAATGCCCATCAGCGCCGCAAAGAAGTGGAACGGCTCTACTCCTTGAGCCAGCAGTTACTGGCTACTGAGAATGTGATGGACCTGCTGAACTCCATACCTCGCTTCGTGTGCGACGCCTTTGGCCTGATGGCAGCCGCCATGTATTTGCCGAAACGCAAGGAGGTTTACCGGACCGGAGCAGATCACCCGGAACTCAGCGAGGAACAACTGGAGTGCGTCAGCGCGCGGGGCGAGGTCGTCGTGGACGAAGAGAAACAGTTGTGCTTTGTTCCGCTGCGTGTCGGAGTAAGGCCGGTGGGAAGCCTGGGATTGGAAGGAGTGGTGCTTTCGCGCGAGACACTGGAGGCGGTCGGCAGCCTGGTTGCCATTTCCATTGAGCGCGCAGGAGCGACCGAAACTCTCACCCGAACGGAGGCGGCACGTGAAAGTGAGAAGCTGCGCACCGCCTTGCTGGATAGCGTCACCCATGAATTCCGCACACCGCTCACGGCCATCAAGCTGTCGGTCACGACGCTACTCTCAACCCCCGACATCGAGGCTGACGGCAGAAAGGAATTGCTGATCGTCATCAACGAGGAAACCGATCGCCTCAACCATCTGGTGGGCGAGGCGGCTGAGATGGCGCAACTTGATGCGCAACAGGTGGAATTGCGCCGCGAGGTTCATCCCGTTCGTGAGGTGATCGAGGCGGGGCTGGAAAGGTCGAAGCAGGCGCTTTCCGGCCGCGACGTTAAAGTGCAAGTTCCCGAAAACCTGCCGCCCGTCCGCGTTGACCTGGAGCGCATCGCCGAGGTGCTGGCGCAGTTGCTGGAGAATGCGGCGAAGTATTCCCCCCCGGTCACTCCCATCACCATCAGCGCTGAGCCCACTGGAAAAATGGTCTGCTTCAGTGTTGCCGATCGCGGGCCCGGTATTGACGACATGGAGCAGTCGCTCATTTTCGAAAAATTTTATCGGGGAAAAGACCAGCGGTACCGCGTTCAAGGCACAGGCATGGGCCTGGCCATCGCAAAGGCGATCGTTGAGGCGCATGGAGGGACGATCGGAGTCACGTCACAGCCGGGCAGCGGGTCTGTGTTTCACTTCACTGTGCCGGCATAGTGCGAATTGGTGCAAGCCGAGATCGGGTAGAGCGGGCCTTCAGGCCCGCGTTCACCCGCAAGTAAGAAAACCGCTTCCGCCGCTGTAGGTTTTCAGAATAGTTAACATTTGTGTCAGAGAAGCTGACATAAAATGTCGGAGTTAATGACATAACCAGGCGCGAGGCGCTTGTCTGGGCGGCCAGATCCGGTCGCTTGTTCAGGCCTTTCGCCTTGCGCGCTGCGCTTTCCGGAACCGCGCATAGAGCGTCACTTCTTTCAGGTCACGAATCGAGGTCGGCGGTAGCGGTGATCAAGGCTTTCGTCTGCGACGTCAAGTGGGGCTCGGGGAAGAAGGTACTTATTGGCACACCGAAATAGTGAGCCACTCTCTTTAGGTCAGCTATCGAGGGTCTGCATCGGTGACCCTTTGTTGACAATTCTCTGACATCTCGTTGACAACCAAACCATTAAAAATGTGCACTATCAGCAAGTGCAAGAGGTCAACCATGGGCAGAATGCAAATCCTCTTCGCAGTTTGCGGTCGAACTTCGTCAGGGGCGATTCGGCCCGCGACAAACCATCTTCAGGAGGCTTTACAATGACAAGCCCAAGACCATGGACGCGCGATTTCGGAACCGGCGGGTGGGCAGTAATAGCCTGCGCAGTGGTCCTCGCGCTGGCGGTCCTCACCCCTAGTCCATCCTCAGCGCAAACCTTCAACGTGATTTACACCTTCACTGGCGGGTTTGACGGAGCAAATCCTTTAGCCGGTCTCACGATGGATGCCCGCGGGAATCTCTACGGAACAGCCTCCGAGGGCGGTGGCGGCGGTCAGGGCACCGTGTATAAGCTGATCCACAATGCTTCTGGTTGGCAGTTCAACCGGCTCTATGGTTTTTCCTGGCCCGCGGGGAGTTCTCTGGATGCGAGAGTACTTTTTGGCCCGGACGGCGCGCTGTACGGCACCACCTACTACGGAGGCGCCGGTTACGGTAACGTTTTCAGCCTCGTTCCACCACCCACCCCGCCACGTACGGCTCAGGACAACCACTGGATCGAGACCGGGCTCTACTCCTTCACGGGAGGCAGCGATGGCGCTGATCCGGAGGGCGATCTCGCCTTCGATGACGCCGGGAACATCTACGGTTCTACCTTTTTCGGGGGTAGCAATGGAGGTGGCGCCGTCTTTGAACTGACCCGCTCTGGTAATAGTTGGCAAGAGAGTGTGCTTTACAGCTTCACTAACGATGATGGTATCTGGCCGGTAGGAGTTATTCTCCAGGCTGGGGACTTTTACGGCACAACGAGCTTTCGCGGCGCCTTTGGCAACGGTGCGGTGTTCCAACTGAGTCCCTCCGGCTCCGGCTGGACGGAAAATGTTCTTTACTCCTTTCCGAGCGGAAACAGTGGAGGACAATCCGCATCGGAGGTGATCTTTGACGGCGCCGGGAGTATCTACGGTTCGACCTTCAACAACGGCGACGGCGGCTACGGTCCCGGTACCGTTTGGGAGCTGATACCGTCAGGCGGTAGCTGGACGTTCAGCACGCTCTATAACTTCAGTGCCCCTGGTTGCAGTTCCCCGCAAGGCCCCAGAAACGCTCCTCTTACCATGGACCCGGCCGGCAACTTGTATGGCACGACGTACGCCGATGGCGCTAACTGTTACGGCTCCATTTTCAAGCTGTCACCACCGTCTGGAGGCGGCCAATGGACGTACACATCGCTGCACGATTTCACCGGCGGTAGTGACGGAGGAAATCCTGTGAGCAAGGTAATAATCGACGCCAGCGGCAACCTCTACGGCACCGCCAGCTGTGGCGGCTCGGCGAACTGCTCGCACGGGTATGGAGTAGTCTGGGAAATTACGCCGTAGCTGAGACTCTGCTGACCTTATGCGGCCGGCATCGGTGTCGATGATGTCGGCCGTTGATCCGCCGCACGGAAAATTCACGATTCCCAATCAGCCTTGACGTTACCCAGACTGGGTAGCCAATCGCTCACAGCGCGCCGCCGGTGGGCGTCAGCACCAGCTCCGACAAGTTCGCGTTCGGTGGCAGCAGCACCGCGTAGAGCACGGCTTCCGCCGCGCTTTCCACGCTCATCATCTTTTCGCGCGGGGCGTTTGGGTTGATGTGGTCCCACATATCGGTAGCGGTTGCGCCCGGCATCAGCGCCGTCACACGAATGCCGCGTGGGATCATTTCTTCACGCAGCGACAATGTAAAGCCGAGGGCCCCGCGCTTGGCCGCACTGTAAGTGGCATAGTTCGGAAACACCTGCACTGCCGCGGCCGACAAATTGTTAAGTATGGTTGCTCCCCCCTTCATCAGCGGCAGAGCGGCGCGTGTGCATAGGAAGATAGCGGTGAGGTCCGTGGCAATGACGTCATGCCACACTTCCAGCGACGTTTCCTCCACGCTCGCCACCGGTTGGGTAATGCCGGCATTGTTGACCAGGATGTCCAATCTGCGGAAGCGCTGCTTCACTCTGGCAAACAGCGACGCGACGGACTCGGCATCGCGCACATCGCAAACCAGCGGCACGACCTTGCCTCGACCGCGCACTTTCCTGCCGATGCGCGTTGCGCTCCGGGCGAGAGTCGACTTGTCGCGACCGGTGATGATTACCGCGCAGCCTTCGGCGGCGAGGACGCGCGCGATGGCCTGTCCAATGCCGCGGCTGCCGCCGGTCACCACAGCCACTTTGCCCTGCAGCCGTAACTCGGCTGGCGTTTTGGATTTTGCGTTGCGCTTGGACTGCGTCTTCTTCGCAGCCATGCTTAGATTCCGTTGCCGGTCCTGGCTTGGATGAGCGAGAGGAATTCCTGCCGCGTCTGTTGCGCGCGGAACGCGCCCAGCATGGACGACGTCACCGTGGCCGAG
>JBKQKT010000593.1:0-16550 GCA_052147365.1 Candidatus Korobacteraceae bacterium
GGGAGAGCACACTATCCCAGTGACCCCGGAACGAAGTCCCGCGTCTCGAACCGCGCGAGACCCGGGGCACCCGGCGAGAAGGGTGGGGCACCCCAGCACCCGGCAGTCTAAGCACCGCTAGGTTGAAACGGTCTATCCTTCTTGTCCGAGGCTCCCGACCTTCACCGCATCGCCTTTTCCGCTCCACGCGAATGCTCGTGCGACGGGAAAGCCGCGCACCCACACGATCTGCTCGCCGCTGAGCGCCACGGGCCAAGACGGGCGTTGTTCGGCAGGAATGTGCTTCCCCGCGAACAGCCGCTTCAGCTTCTCCTCTGAACCAGAGTGCACCGGCCAGAAGCGGTCTCCGGAACGCCAATTGCGGACGGTCAACTCCGTGCCAAGCAACTCGGCGCTCAATAAGTTGTCCGGCTCGCTGGTCTCTTTCGCGAACTTTTCGCGGACAATCGTGGCTCGCAGCGTGAGGCCAACCTCGGCGAGTTGCACTTCTCCGGGAATCGGCAAGACACATTCGTATCCGGCAAAAGTGGGTTCGGGCTGAATTGCGCGCAGTTCCAGGCACTCACCTCGGCGCGAAGCTGTCCATCCCCCCGCGAGCTCAGTCTTGGGTAGCTCTCCGTGAGCGCAGCGCAGCAGCAGCTCCACGTGCTCAAAGTCGAGCGCCAGTCCTTCGGTTTCGGCAAAGCGCCGCAGCAGCCGGCGTTGTAGGGCAAGGGGCAGAGCCGGGAAATTCGCCAGACTGAGGCGGCGCAACGCTGCGCTGGGTTGAAAGGGCACGGCTTCAGCCGTGCCGCCAGGTGTTCTATTTTTGTCATCACGAGCGGGCTTTAGCCCGCGAGGGATCTGCTTTTCCCGCGGAGCAACAATGCGATCTTCCAGTTCCCGCTCCACCAGCGCCTGCCAATATTCCTCTTCCGCGCGAGACAAATCCGCAGTATCGCTCAGCACCTGCCGAATGTTCGGATTGAAATTCCGCTCCAGCAGCGGCAGCAATTCGTGCCGCACACGATTACGCGCGAAGCGGTGGTCGAGGTTGCTCTCATCCTCGCGCCAGCTCTGGCCGAGCGCGCTCAGATAGGCCTCGACTTCATCGCGCGTGACGCACAACATTGGGCGTACAATGCGAGTCTTGTTTTGCGGATCTGTGAACAGCTCAGGATAAATTCCCGCCAGTCCGCGCGTGCCGGCGCCGCGCAGAAATTTCAGCAGCACAGTTTCAGCCTGGTCATCGAGGGTGTGCGCGGTAGCGATGCAATCAACACGCTGCTCCTCGGCGAGCTGCGTCAGCCATTGGTAGCGCAGCTCACGTCCTGCGGCTTCGATACTTTGCTTGCTTTGGCGGGCGTGCTCGCGGACATCGGCGCGGCCAGCCGAAAACTCCAGCCCGTGCTGGCGCGCCAGGTCGACAACGAAGGCTTCATCAGCTTGCGAACCGTCTCCGCGCAACTGATGGTTGAAGTGCGCGACCGCGAGCACGATGCCCAGCTCGGCGCGCAGCTCCAGCAGAGCGCGCAGCAGGGCAACAGAATCCGCGCCGCCGGACACGGCCACGCAGATGCGGTTGCCGGCGCGCATCAGCCCCCGGTCGCGGATGTAATGGAGTACCTTGGAGCGCACGAAGTCATACTAAGGCAGACAAGGGTTTTGAACCACGGAGAACACGGAGGGCACGAAGTTTCGGGGGGATCAGTGCCGCGGAATTCGGCTATAAGGACTTGGGTTTTCCGGGGTGTTGGTGCTAGACATTGGTCGTGTCGGGGGCTAAAACGCCAGCAACAGGTTCTCGGTGCTCACCGTGTCCTCCGTGGTGAACTCGCCCTTCGAAGCCTACACAAACAGTTCCGGATCGGTTTGATTCAGGCGGTGCAACTGGTCGGCCCAGAGCGGCTCCAGCGCATTCATCTTCGCGATGGCCAACTTCGCCCCCAGCGCATGTTCCGTCCTGATGGGAGTGGGCGTGAATCCAGTGGCGCGCGCCGCGGCTGCTACTGACAAGTTGCGCGCGATCATGCCCTCCAACAGCAACATGGCGAAGAGAGCGACCTGCACATTGGGACCGCTGGTGATGGCGCCGTGGTTGGGCAGAATCACTGCGCGATACTTGCCGATGGCCTCGGCGGTGGAGCGCAGCCGCTCTTCGTCGGACGCGAGGCCTTCATAATCTTCCTCGACCACTGCTACGTCACCCGCGAGGAGGCAGCTTTCCTGATCGTAAATCTGGGGCACTTTGCGGAAGGTGCTGAAGGTAACGGTCGCGGGAGGATGCGTGTGCAGAGCGCACACCAACTGCGGGTTCTGGCGATGGATGACGCCGTGCAACTCGACCGTCTCGTTGACGCGCGCGTCGTGCTTCGGCGTGTGGTCCTCAAGGATGTTGCCGCGAAAGTCGAGCGTCAGGATGTCGTGGGGCGTCAGCGTGCCGAACGATGGCCCAAAGCGGTTCATCAGCATGCGGTCGGGCGCGATCATCACACTGATGTGTCCGGCATTTGCCACGCTCAGCCCGGCACGGAAGAGAATTCGCGCCGCGCAACAGATGTCGAATTTGAGTTGGGCAAGGTTGACGGTTGGTGGGGCTGCGGCTGCCATGTGGACCTCCCGATGGGAACGAATTGTAACGCACCTCGTATGAAAGGGCGGTACCCCATGACGTTGATCTTGGGCGACACCACGGTCTTGTTACCTGCCTTGCGCTAAAGTTTTGGTGAGCAGCTCCCGCGGCAGGTGCTTCGAGTCGACGACGACGAAGCGGTGGAAGAGAAAGGCAAATCCAGCGCGATGCCTCTCGGATTTCTTCGGATTGCAGAAGATGGGGATGTACGGGCTGACAATGGTCACGCCGGCATGATGGGGGGCAATCCCTCCGAGGCGGTCCCCCTTTTCGTCATAGAACCAGTAGCTGAGTTCTCGGCCCGCGCCTGAAACTAGTACGCCGAGCCGCGCCACGCCCTTCAGCAGCAGCCAGCGCTCGCGCACCCACTCCGTGGCCAGCATCGCCGCTCCCCAGAACAGCACAGGTACCAGCCACCATATTCCGCCAACCCATTCAAATCCTCCGCCTCCTGTATCCGCTGGCTGATCTTGCGAACTTGTGAAGATCAGGCCCGAAACGACAATTGCCAGCATGGCGGGAATCAGCAGGAGCCACAGATTACGCACGCCGGTGTGGAACGCGCACACTTGCGGATAGGGTTGGGCCTGCAGGTTCGGCATCAGTACTCCACCAGAGCCCCTAAACGGCGGCACGTACAACGCCGTGTAACGCTGAACGGGGATCAGGAAACCTCCCAGTATGGGCGCTATCAAAACTCCTGCGAATACCACCGCCGCAACTTGCCGTTGTGGGAACAGGACTCCCACCAACCCGGCGGTTGCGAAAACCGCGATCAGTACGATGACTCCGATTGCGATTTGTTTCCCGTAACCCGGCATTGAAGCATCGCTCAATCGGCTGCAACCCGTCAGTATAGTGCCGGGGGAGAGCGCTTGCGGACGGAGTGCCCGCGAACCTTCTTCCAGCAACCAGACTCCGGGCCCGCGTCAATGCGCTTCGCCCTCAGGGTCCTCCGCTTGAGGACGCTACAAATCACCACACGGTGAGGGTAGCCTGGTCCACCCATTCGTGATAGCCCTGGCCGGTGGCATTCACGTCGAGCTGCCATTGCACCCCCATCTGGTCAACCCATCCCAAATCTCTGGCGTTCCCCGTGACGTTGAGCGATTTGGGATTTCCATCGATCACCAGAGTGATGTAGGTGTACTGGTGCTTTTTCTGGTCGGCAGTTATGTACCACTGAATGTGGTGCCAGGTGTTGGAAGTGAACTTCTTGCACGGAATCGAGGTGTGGATCCACTTGTTTGAGGCCTCGTCCCACGAGTCCCAGACTCCGCGGCCGTAATCACATTCGCTGCCCATCATGTAGTTGTAGCCATTGACGAACTGAAACATGTCGAACTCCAGCGCCTGAGTTGCCGTCTGCGAGCTGTCGTCAAGGTAAAAGTAGAAGTCCCAGAGAAAGTTGCTGACGTCATCTTTGGGACCCAGGTACTGCCAAAACAGCGCATTCGTCCAGACGCCCGAGTTGAAAAACTCCATGCTGGAGCCGTCTTGTGAAGGCGAGCTCTGGTTTTGGGCCAGCCAATAGGTTCCTTTACCACCCCCTCCTGCACAGGCCGGACTGTTGCACGACTGCCAATTGCCGCCCTTCTCGAGATGGCTGAACACAATGGCCGATGACGGCGGGGTCGGCAGGCCATTGCTGGTGCCAGGGTCGCCGCTGCCGCTTCCGTTGCCGCTATTGTTGTTGCCCGGTGGGGTGGTGACAGGAGTGCTGCTTCCGCTGCTGGTGGTCGTCGTCGTGCTGCTGGAGTTCGTGGTATCGGTGGTACTGGTGCCACTGGTGCTGCTGTTGTTGGTCAGGTTGGACTGAGAGGGAGAACTGCTAAGGGCGCCAGCGCCGCTTGTGTTGTTAGCTCCGCATCCAGCCAGGAACAGACTGAGACCGAGCACGAGTAGAAAAAAAGTATGCTTCATGAAAACCCACTTTTCGTATGTATTGGGATTGGAAGGCGAATCCTAATGCCTTCAATTCGATCAACAAACGGCGAGCATTCGCAGCGCCCGCCAGTACTTTCGATCTTGCTGTCGGCGCACGCTGAATATGGCTACGCGTGTTTGGTTCCCGCCAGCCCTCTATGGCAGAGGTGCAGAAAGCGGTCATCCGACTAGCCCAACCCGGTTTGAGGGGAGGACTAACAGCTTTCTTCGTATCAAAAGGTCAAGTTTTCAAAGTATACCGGATGTTTCTAATGAATGAACGCGAGGATGCCTGAATCCATAATAGTTTCGTGGGTTTTTTTCTGGCTAGGCTTAAGGCGGATGGCTGGCTCACGGCCGCGTGTCCGGCACGGTGATCGCGCGGAACATGTAGGGCAGCGCCTCAGAGACGATCATCGCCAGCACGATGAGCGCGCCACCGAGCACCTGCTGCGGCGTCATCGACTCCTTCAGCCAGAATACGCTCAGGAAGGCCGCGACCACCGGTTCCAGGCTGAACAGCACAGCCGACTCAGTCGGCCCGAGGCGCGTCTGGGCGATCGCTTGTCCCCAGAACGCGAATACGGTGGAGAACAGCGCCAGGTAGAGCGTCGCTCCGGCGACGGGCCAATGCGACAACGCCGCGAGCGCAGTCTGAAATCCGTAGGGCGATGGCAGAAATGCTGTGACCACGACGGACGCGACGCCGCTGACCACCACCTGCGAGCCGGCCAGCAGCCACGCCTCGGAGCGGCGCGTGAATGCGCCCATCATCACAATGTGTACGGCGCACAGAATGGCGCAGAGCAGGATCTCAACATCGCCACGGTTCCAGCCTGTCCACCAGCCGCCCGGCAGATGAACCAGCAGATACATTCCGTAGGCCGCAATCACCGCGCCCAGCGCTGACGCAAGCTTCACGCGCTGGCCAATGGACACCGCGACCAGCGGCGTGAACAGCACATAGAGGCCGGTGATGAAGCCGGACTTGGCGGTGGTGGTAAAGCGCATGCCGTCGGTCTGCAGCCAGAAGACCACCACCATCACCACGCCCAGCCAGAT
Organism: Candidatus Korobacteraceae bacterium; assembly: GCA_052147365.1. Classification (GTDB taxonomy): domain Bacteria; phylum Acidobacteriota; class Terriglobia; order Terriglobales; family Acidobacteriaceae; genus Bog-257. Next base: position 5,600 of record JBKQKT010000593.1, read on the forward strand.
GCCGTCCACCACACCGCGCCGGGTGATGGGAATGCCCTTGGCGCGAACGATGGCGAACATCAGCAGACCGGCGAGTGGGAAACGGATGCTCATCAGCGCGCCCACGGACAGGCCGCCGTCGAGCACGATGCGTGTCATGGGAAAGCCAAAGCCCCACACCGTCGCCACCGAGGCGATGATGAGGATCGCGGTGGAGTGGGAGATTTCGGGCTGTGGGCGCTGTGCTGTCATGAAAAACGCAACCGCGGATTACGCGGATGCACGCGGATTAATCTTAGGTTTGACTCAGCATGGGCGAACTTGGATACCGGAAGTGCCAACGAAAGGGAGGTCCCTCGACTCGCGTCCGGCCCGATCCGAAAGCGGGTCGGGAAGAAGAGTAGGCGCTCGCTCGGGATGACAATTCTAATGGTGAAGCTCGAGAAGAAAATCCGCGTGATCCGCGTTCATCCGTGGTTGCGGTTTTTCCCTGAATTGTCAGAAGTCGGACGGTCTGTTTAGAGCGTCGCCGCCTTGCTCTCTATCAGGCCCTTCACCCGCTCCACGAACGCCTCCGCCTTCACCGAGCCTTCCGCCTTGTCCTGGCCGCGGACGCGCATGTTGACCTCGCCGGCCTCCATCTCCTTGTCACCGACGACAAGCTGGAACGGGACTTTCTGCATAGCGTGCTCGCGGATCTTGGCGTTCATCTTTTCGTTGCGCAGGTCAACGTGGACGCGCACGCCGGCGGCCTTTAGTTTCTCGCCAACCTCGTTGGCGTAGGCGTGGTGCTTTTCGCCGATGGGGATGACGACTACCTGCACCGGTGACAGCCACACCGGAAACGCGCCTGCGTAATGTTCGAGAAGCACGCCGAAGAAGCGCTCCTCCGAGCCGTAGAGAGCGCGATGCACCATCAGCGGCTGGTGCCGCCTGCCGTCCTCGCCGACATACTCCAGGTCGAAGCGCTGCGGCAAATTCCAGTCGAACTGCACGGTGCAGAGCTGCCACAGGCGGCCGATCGCATCCACCAACTTGATGTCGATCTTCGGGCCGTAGAACGCCGCTTCGCCGGGAATCAGTTTGTAGGGAATACCCCGGCGCTCCAGCACGTTCTTCAGCGAAGCTTCGGACGATTGCCACTGCTCGTCACTGCCGATGAAGTTCTTACGATCGTTAGGATCCCAGGTAGAAAGCTCCACCTGGTACTGCTCGAAGCCGTAGGTGTGCAGCACCGAGAGCGCGAAGTCCATGCAGCCGCTGATCTCGTCCTCGATCTGCTCCGGCATGCAGAAGATGTGGGCGTCGTCCTGGGTGAAGCCGCGCACGCGCAGCAGGCCATGCATTACGCCTGAGCGCTCGTAGCGATAGACCGTGCCCAGCTCGCCCAGGCGCACCGGCAAATCGCGATACGACTTCAGTGAGTCCTTGTAGATGAGGACGTGGAACGGACAATTCATCGGCTTCAGGCGATAGTTGGCGTCGTCCAGTTCCATCGGGGTGAACATGTTGTCGGCGTAGTAGCCCTCGTGGCCGCTGGTCTTCCACAGGTCCACGCGCGCCACGTGCGGGGTGTACACCAGCGAGTAGCCGCGCTTCAGGTACTCGTTGCGCATCCAGTCTTCCATCTCCTTGCGGATGAGGCCGCCCTTGGGATGCCAGAAGATGAGCCCCGGCCCGGCTAGCTCCTGGATGGAGAACAGGTCAAGCTGCTTGCCCAGCACGCGATGGTCGCGCTTCTTCGCCTCTTCAATCTGGTGCAGGTACTCGTCAAGTTCCTTCTTGCTGAAGAACGAGGTGCCGTAGATGCGCTGCAATTGCGGGTTCTTCTCGTTGCCCAGCCAGTAGGCGCCGGCGATGTTGAGCAGCTTGAAAGCCTTGATGCGCCCGGTGGACGGGATGTGCGGCCCGCGGCAGAAGTCGGTGAACTTGCCGGTTTTGTAGATGGAGATCTTCTCGTCGGGCGCGGTGAACTGCTCGATGAAGTGGCACTTCATGAAGTCGCCTTCCGACTTGAAGCGCTCCAGGCCCTCCTGGCGCGGCAGGAACTCGCGCGCGTAGGGCAGGTCCAGCTTCACCAGCTCCTGCATCTTCTTCTCGATGGCTGCGAGGTCGTCGGGCGTGAACGGCTTCTCGCGGTAGAAGTCGTAGAAGAAGCCGCTCTCGGTCGCGGGACCGTGGCCAAGCTTGGTTTCGGGGAACAGCTCCAGCACCGCGGCGGCCATCAGGTGCGCCGATGAGTGACGATAGACTTCCAGCGCCTCGGGATCGCGCTCGGTGAGGATGCGCAGCTCGGCATCCTGCTCGAGCGGACGGGTAAGGTCCACGAGCAGGGCGTTGTTCTTCGCGGGCTCCGCGACCCCGGCCGCCCCTTCGGCGGCTGGCTTGTTCCCGTTGCCGCCTCCGTTGGAAGATAGCGGCCGGATTTGGGCGGCGAGGGCAGCGTCGGCCAAGCGGGGACTGATGCCTTTGGCAATGTCGAGGGCGGAGGTCCCGCGCGGTACGTCTTTCACGCTGCCGTCGGGCAATTTCACATGAATGTTTTCGGCCATGATGACAAACCTATATGCAGCGATCGCGCTGCGGGCTACAAACTTCTGAGTTTATCGGAGTAAAGAAGTGAAGAGCAATTAAGGTCAGCGGGATGTTCGCCGGCGGCGGGAGCGCACTTCGAGCACCAGCGCGCCGACGAAGGCCGCCGCGCCCAGGGTGATGGCCACGGGAATGGCCACGTGCTTGTAGGCGTTGGTCATATCAATGTTGCCACCCTTAATAATGCCATAAACCATGGTGCCGACGATACCCAGAAATAGCCCCGCACCCATGCCTCCGGCGGTGAACAGCAGCGTGGTAAACAACACGCGGACCGCGGAGGTGAAGGCGATGGAGAGTTTAGAGCGCTGGTGGCCGGGCGCCATGGCGGCTGAAGGCATCATCCGCTAGGGTACAACAGCGTGGTACTCGTGTGGAAAACGCGGCCTCTCCAGTTTTTCTTGACACGGGGCGGTTTTCGCAAGTAAATTTTCGCGACACATTTTGCAGGTAGTTACCTGGCTAGGAGCAAGCATGAACAAAGGGGACCTGGTGGACAAGATCGCGGGCGCCCACGGCATCAGCAAGACCGCTGCGGGTGGCGCGATCGATACGATGGTGGACGCGGTCACGAGCGCACTGAAGAAAGGCGATCGCGTGACCCTGGTGGGCTTCGGAACCTTCTCAGTTTCACAGCGCAAGGCGCGCAACGGGCGCAATCCGCAGACGGGCGGGGTTATCAAGATTGCTGCGCGGCGGGTTGCCAAATTTACTCCGGGCGTCGATCTGAAGAAGGCCGTCAACAAGAAGTAGCTGCAACATTTTCCAGAACGGGTTTGCGATGCGGCGGCAGGGTGAATGCTCTGCCGCGTTATTGTCTGCGGAGAAGGTTTCGGTGTAGAGTTGGTGATTTTCCGGCAACAGGAAGGAGCTTTCGGTGCACCGTGTGACGCTCGGCGATTTTGAACTCACCATCCTCTCGGACGGCACTTACATGAACGACGGCGGCGCCATGTTCGGCGTCATTCCCAGGGTGATGTGGGAGAAGCGCGCCACGCCGGACGAGCTCAATCGAATCGAGATGGGCACCAACTCGCTGCTGGTCCGCACCGGCGAGCACAACGTGCTTATCGACACCGGCATCGGCAGCAAACTTACCGATAAGCGGCGGGCCATCTACGACCACGAACCGCGCCTGCTTAAGAGCTTTGCCGAGGCTGGCGTCGCGCCCGACGAGATCGACATTGTCATCAATACGCACCTGCACTTCGACCACTGCGGTTGGAACACCTACTACAAGGACGGCAAGCCGCAGCCGACGTTCCCCCGCGCCAAGTATTATGTTCAGGAGGGCGAGCTGCAGCACGCTCATGAGCAGCATGAGCGCGACCGGGTCAGCTACATGACCGACAACTACGACCCGCTGGCAAACAGCGGACAAATGCAACTGCTGCGGGGCGGCGCCGAAATCGCGCCCGGCATTTCGGTCAAGGTTTATCCCGGGCACACGCGCGATCTACAGGCAGTTATCCTGCGCAGCGGCGGCCAGGTGGCCTGCTATCCCAGCGATCTGGTGTGCGACCTCAACCACCTCGAACCCATGTGGGTGCTGGGATACGACCTGTATCCGCTGCAGACCATCGAAAACAAGCACAGTTTTTACGACGTCGCCATCCCGGAGAACTGGTTGTTAGTGTTTACCCATGACGAAAAGACGCCATGGGCCTATCTGGAGCCCGGCGACAAGGGATTGCCGAGGGCGCGGGCGGTCGAGGAGAAGGTGGGATACTGATCCACAACACAAATGAGGAGTGAGAGCAGGCGGGGGTCATGGTTGCGAGATTTCGAGTTGTTTACAGATGGAGCGAATCGTTCCTTCCTTAATCTCGCGATGCCGCGGTACACTGGCGATTTTGCGGCAGCGCGGGTTGAACCAAACTGTGTGTGCGCCGCCCTCGCGATACAGAACGCAGCCTTGCCCTCGCAGGTGGCGCTCCAGATCCGCCGGCTTCATGCGTCCGCGAACTCTAGTGTCTCGCGGAGTGCACCCGGTGAAAGATTCTTTTCTGCAAGTTCGCGCTGTGCCTGTAGCACCAGGTGGAGTGCGTCCATCAGGTTCGCCTTTGCCTCTTCGAGAGTCTCCCCTTCAGAAATTGCTGCCGGGATTTCCTCCACGAAGCAGGTGTACCCGCCCTCTTTAGCTGGTTCGAAGACCGCAGTAAGTTTCACATGGTGAGGTTAACATAAGGTTGATTTTCTGGACGGCGCAGCATTCCATTGGGAGGTTTGCCGAAGGTCGAACATGTCTGTGATTCAACACAAAAGGGCTATTTACTATCGCCTTAATTTCTCCTACAGTGTCGGAATACCACGTTGTGGCATTCAGAGAGGCATAAGGCATGGGCAAGAAAGACAAGAAAGACAAAAAGAAGAAGAATCGCGAAGAGAGCGGATCATCAGGCTCGAAGTCACTCGACCTCCGCAAGGTCGAGATGCCGGCGCGCCCCAAGCCGATGAAGCCGGCTGACATTCGCAGCTTGCGGGAGAGCCTCAATGCCAGCCAGGCACTCTTCGGGCGACTGCTGAATGTGAGCTCCAATGCGGTGGAAAGCTGGGAGCAGGGGGTCCGTCAGCCCCGCCAGGCTACGCTCAAGCTGTTACACATCGCGCGTAAAAACCCCGAGGCGCTCCTCAGTTAGACGCCCAGGCGCAACTCCGGGCCGTGGAACTGCTCGGACTCACGTCGCAGCGAGGCCTCACTGGAGCCGCAATGCGAAAAAGCTTGTATTGATCGGTGGGGACCGTTCCAAACACGAAAGGGAGCGAGCCGTAAACGGAAGCGTAAAACCCTGCCTCTAGCCCCGAGCGCATGGTGACGACCGGCAGTCGTAACCTGTTGTCGAGCTGCTCCTCGGACGCCACGAACCGTTTCGGAGGAGGCAGCGCGGCGAGGTCCCCCGTGGGAGTGACCAGCAGGTCCCCCGGGCGGAAGGCGGTCAGGTCGAGGTCAAAGGGAGCGGCGCCCAATGGTTGCATGTAGTATTGAAATCCCCAATGCCCCTGAAACCAGACGGCACCCGCTTCGTTCTGCGTTCGTTCCCTGATGACGCTTGCCATTTGCCTTGCTGAATTTGCCCAGTCCGCGTCGGCTTGGGCCACACAGAACGAAACCATCCCTGAGACCGCCAAGGCAGCAGCCACCTTCCATCGCAGGGGTTTAAGGAAAGCGATTCCGAGCGCATCCAAACGCCGCGCCAGCAGGATGCCAGCGGCCGGGATCAGCGGCAGGACCGAACGGGCGTTGACGGTCCAGTTCAAGAATGCGGTGAAGAGAAAGGTGCCAAGCACCCAAAGTGCAAGCAACACGGAATCAGCATCGCGACGCTTCCAGAGATCAACGGCCGCCAGCGCCAGCACCGATGCTCCGGAGGCGATGAACAACCCCAACTGAGGGGCGATGAGTGCCCAGTGCTGCTCAAGCACCATCCCCGTGTGGGTTGCGCGCAACGATGAACCGAGTATGGCCCACCCAGCTGCCATCGCAACAACTTCTAGGAGAATTGCAATCAGGATATATTTCCGCGGCCACACCAGCGGAGCCAGGATGAGCGCCGACAACGTGCATCCTCCTACGAAGCTGGCGGCGACGAGCGGATAGAACACGATCAGGAAGCGAAAACCACTGACGCGCTGCGGCGCATAGCTCAGGGCATCCGAGAACATGCCGTGGTGGTACAGCCCGTAAGTCCAGAACTGGTAGCTTGCCAGCAGAGCGATCGGCAGAGCCAAATACCACGCCCATGCCCCCAGCCGCCGCTGTCGCGCGATGGAGTACGCGAAGAGTAACGGCACCAGGCAGATGCCAAAGTACTTGGTCAGCGCGGCAGCGCCCACCAAAATGCTCGACACCAGCAGGAGATGCCATTTACCCGAGTCCAATGCTTCCAGCCAGAAGATCACCGCCCAGATCCACAAGGCCAGCATCATGGTGTCGCACATCACGCTCGAGGCCGAGACCAGAACCCCAGGTGTGAGCAGCGTGGCCGCCGCCGCGATTAGGGGAGACTGGGTAAAACGCTGTGCCAGGCGATAGGTTCCCAGCACCATCAGCAGTGTCGGCAGCAGAAATCCCAGGTGCAGCGCCCGTTCTGACCATCCCGCCAGCGCTCCGATGGCAGCGGCATAGTAGCAGGCCAGAGGAGGATTCTTGGTGACCTCCGACATGGACATCTGCCAGCCATACCAGTTGAGTTGGAATCCGTAGGGATCGAGCGGATGTCGCACGATATGCTGCGCGGACCATAGGAAAAGCGGGTCATCAATATGGAACGCTTTCCCTGAAAATGGAAGAAGACAAAGCAGCGTCGCTGCGGTCAACAGGACCAGCGAGCGAGCGCTCGACCAAACTTTCACGCGCGGTGCCTGCAATTCCACGGTCGGCTGTGATAACGCATGACCCATGCCGGATCCAATTATCCCGTCGTTTCGCCTCGCACGTCATGCTACATGAAGTCGCATGGTTATCCGTTGTGCGCTAAGGAGAAGACCGTCGCTTCAGACAGGTATGGTACTCACAGTCCCCCGCAAGCAATAACAACAAGCCCGCAACCAACTGGGCGATTTCAGGACGCATTACTTCAAAGTAGCAATCAGACAGGCGGATTCAGACTTTCCGGGCAGGATGGCATAAATCTCCACCGGCCCGGGTGATATTCCTCCATGAACGAATCCGGTATAGCCAATGTAGTTGGTCATTCCCGCACGTGTGAACTGATCTAACGGCCGCCAGTCGCCCACCGCCCCCTCGCCGATGATGATGCCGCCGGTAACGGCCACGATGCTGGATGGCGGACGCCGGTCTCTGTAGTCCCAGGCCCAGCCAGTAATACGAACCGGTGCCGGTCCTGGCGCTGCCCCACCCATCGCTACGCTGGACACGATCGCCCCGGTGCATTCATTCGGAGACACCACGCTGAATGCCGACTCCAGCGGCTCGCCCAGCATCCAGGATTTCGGCTCGGCGAAAACCGACAGGCGCTCCTGGTGCATGTAGGGCGTCATGGTGAACAAGGCCCCCGGATCGTCGGAGGCCCAGCGCAGCTGCTCCGCGTCGGGCACATTCGTCACCAGCGACATCGCCGCAGCATTGAGCCTGAATGCCCGCACTCGCGCCCGTATGAGCGGGATGTTGGCATGCCGGACACCTACGACCATGATGGTGAGCAAAACAACCTGCGCTGAGATAAACAGGCTGCTTCGCGGGAGTGTGGAGACCGCTCCCAACAAAAGCAGCCCCAGGCAACACCAGAACAGCAGCGAGACAGTCTGATATCGCGACGTGAAGGCCTGATTGATCCCGAAACCAGAGCGGCCAAAAGCCGTCAGCAGGCCGGTCCCGAAGGAGAACACCAGCATAAGAGCGAGTTGGATGTCGAGTGCATTGCCATTGCGTATGTAAGTGGGCAACCGCAGGACCACTATAAGGAACACTGCCAACCCAGCTGCTCCGATAATCTCAGCCAGGTGGAAACTGCTGCCGACCCACGAACTGCCGAAGTAAGCGGCCAGATACTTCAGCATGTTCGCCGGCGCTTCTGTTGAATTCATGGCATACCACGGGCGGGCATAGCCATGCAGATAGACAGCGGTGCTCAGGGCGCCCGCAATCGCGTAACTCAATGCCGCGAGGCGGAGTCTAAGCAACAACGCCGAAACAAGCAGCAACGGCCAAAGGAGATTTCCATTCACCAGTGACCACGTCGCACCCAACGCTGCCGCCAGGGACACCAGCAGATACTTCCCGTGCGACGCGGTGCTGGAGGGCCCCTCGCCGGAGCGCTTCCAGTAGAGCAGCAGTCCAACGAACGATGTTGTAGCGCATAGTCCGGGCAAGACGAAGCAAACCTGAAAGCCCCATGTCAGGTTCTCCCACTGCGACGGACAAAAAACGCAGAATGCAGCGAGGCCAACGCCGGTCCGGCACAGAGCTCCGCGCCAGCCGCCGAGCACGCGCATGCTCCACGCCAGCAGCCACAACTGAAGTGACTGAATAATGAAGATGCTGGCCAGGAGGAACACCTGCCGGGCGTGAAACCAGCGTAGGTCGGCGAGCAGGAACAGTTTCGGAATTGGCATCCGGTGCTCGTTGTGCTGTTTCCAGAGCCAATCCAGCGTGGACGGATTTCCCTGGGCGGCGTACTTGACCTGCGTCCAGCCGTCCCAATAGGGAAGGCTTGAGTAGCTGACGATCACCAGGTAGGCGGCGAAACCGATGGTGACGATGCCGCCCAACAGGATGAGGTAGGAAAGGATGGAAAGGACGCGAGAATCAATGCCTTGCTTTGCTGGGATGGGACTCGCCGTCACTGTAGCTGGGCAGCCACGAGCAGCTCGTGTGCAGGTTCTCCACTGAGCAGCGTTTCAAAGAAGCCATCCACGGCATCGAGAATTTCTGCCTCGCTCTTGGCTTCGTACACCGACTTGCGCAACTGTGCGCCATGCGGCACCCCGTGGGTGAACCACGACGCGAACTGCTTCATCTTCCCTACGGCGCCGGGCATGCGCTCCTCCACCAGCATGGCGAAATAGGTGCGGATCATCTCGTAGCGATCGGCGTCGATGGACAACTCGTATGTTCCGGAGCGGGTGTACTGCTCGATCTGGCGAAAGATCCACGGATTCGAGGCCGCGCTGCGACCGATCATGACCGCGTCGCAGCCTGTCTGCGCGACCATGGCGGCGGCGTCCTCGGGAGAACGCACGTCGCCGTTGCCGATGACAGGAATCCTGACCGCATCCTTGACCGCCGCAATCCATTCCCAGCGCGCTTGCCCGCTGTAGCCCTGCTCGCGGGTGCGAGCGTGCAGCGCGACGGCGGCTAGGCCGCACTCCTCGGCCATCTTCGCCAGGTTGATATGCACGACCTCTTTGTCGCTCCAGCCCGCGCGGAACTTCACAGTGAAGGGGATCTTCACCGCCGCGCGCACCGACTCGAAGATAGTGCGAATGAGCGGTAGATCGCGCAGCAAGCCCGAGCCGCCATTGCACTTCACCACCTTCTTCGCCGGACACCCGAGGTTGAGGTCCACCAGGTCGAAGCCGAGACCTTCGACGACGCGCGCCGCCTCGGCCAGCGTTACCGGATCGCTGCCGAACAACTGCGCTGAAATGGGATGCTCGTTGCCGTAGAACGTGAGGTACTGCTTGGCTTTCTTGTCCTTGTGGCGCGTGATGCCGTCGGCCGAAGTGAACTCGGTCATCATCAGGCCGCAGCCGCCGAGGTTGCGGATGAAGCGGCGAAAGACGGTGTCGGTGACGCCGGCCATGGGCGCCAGCACCGTTGCAGGACGAATTTCGACACCTCCGAGCGTGACCCACGCGGGCACGCGTGCGCTTGCGGGCGCGATACGCTCAGCCGGATTGTCGAAAAACTTGTGCATCGAACTTCCTGGATTCAAATCCGTACTCCGATGTCCGGACGCACCTTAGCAAGTAATTTGCTTTCGATGTTGCGGAGCTTCGCAGCGTCAACCCGAAAACGCTCGGGAGCAATCGAAATCTCGGCTGTTGGAGGCTCTTCGCCCCGATCTGTAATCGCAATGATCCCGATCCTTCCGATTCCGTCCGGAGAATACAATAGGTCGCCTAGCTCTTCTACCAACACATCGCGAATGCCTTGCGGTATCGCCAAATACCTGTAGTGTGCCGGCAGGGACATGATGCGAGCGTGTATCTCCTTCATCTTTCCTTTTCTCAAGTGCGATATCCACCCCCCCTGGGCGGGCGAAGCCGGCGTCCTTACAAACTCGATCTCTATCCTGATCTCAACGGCGTGCAAATCGCCCGCCCCTGCCCGATCTACTGCCAGAACATCCACAGCAAGGGAGGGTAAACGTGGCTCAAGATAGATGTTGGGCACCAGAAGCTTCTTCCGCAGAACTTCGGCCACGGCGTTCACGGCACGTCCTTTATGCTGGCGAAGCGTTAACCTTCGATGTTCTCCCTTGACGATCGTTGTCATATGCTTTCTTCATCCTTCAATAACGGTTCAACCCAGCCATAGAACTGTTCAGCGGCTAGGCACAGGATATGAACTCTCTCGTTATCGACTTCCTCTTCACCGTACGAAACCTCGGTCTTCGCGCTCACCAACTCATTCAGATGCTGGATGCCAGCTCCCGATATTGCCGCCTTCTCACAGGCCTTGATAATAGCCTTTACGGCTTGTTTATGGTCGCGACTGCGTGGCCGCTTGCCGGTCAGTTTGATCAAAAGAGCGTCATTGTATGAAATCGCGCTGTGCACGGCTAACAGCGCTGCCGCCGCAGCATAGGATGACAAGTCCGCCCAGCAAAGCTTCATTGCCTCCGCCAGTTGCAAAGCGCGACTGTGATAGACGCCTACGCTAGTTTCGCTCATGCAGCAAAATACATAAGCCCAT
>JBKQKT010000594.1:0-4831 GCA_052147365.1 Candidatus Korobacteraceae bacterium
CCGATGTCCAGCCGCTTGGCCCAGGCGATGTTGTGCTACGAGGCATTCCCAAAGGAATGCGCGACCGAGTTTCTCAGACGTTGCTGGAGGTGACCCCAGACGGTCTCATTACGCGCATCGTTGCCGAAGAACTTGACGGTTCAGTCACCGAATTCCGCTTTCTCCGGCAAAGGGAAAACGTCGAAATACCAGACCAGCGTTTCCACTTCACGCCTCCCACGGGAGTGGAGGTGGTGGCGGGAACTATGGAGTGAGTAATTGGCATAGTAGTTGGTATTTGCGGGGAAAAATCAAACTGGCTGGACACGATTAGACATCGAAACCCTCGCTCTTACGAAACACCAAGTACGAACTGCTAACTACTGACAGTGCTAGACTACCTTCAGACCCTCCGAGGAAGCTTCTTACATGGCCGAATACGTGATCAGAATGGCCGACGAGCGGGGCCACATGCTGGAGCAACTCGAGCACGGGACCTCGGAAGTCGAGATCCGTGACCGCTTTGCCCAGCAGGGTTTTCTGGTCTATTCGGTCAAGGCCAAAGGGCTGTTGACGGCTGACTTCCGTTTGCCGCAGCGACGCAAAGTTCCGCAGGACCAGTTTGTCATCTTCAACCAGCAGTTCGTGACCCTGATTCACGCCGGGCTGCCAATCATTCAATCTTTGGAACTGCTGATTAAGCGGCAGCGCAATCCCTTCTTCCGCTCGGTGCTGCAGAACGTGCGTGACCGGCTGCGCGGTGGCGAACTGCTGTCGGAAGCCTTTGCGGCGCAGAAAGTCTTCCCCAAGGTCTATACGACCACTCTGCTGGCCGGCGAGAGAAGCGGCAATCTCGAGGAAGTGCTGGGACGTTTCATTGCATTTCAACGCCTGGCGGTAAGCTTTCGCAAGAAACTTGTGTCGTCGCTGGTGTATCCAGCGCTGCTCGTCGTTATGTTGTTCGTGCTGTTGACTTTCCTGATCACATTCGTAGTGCCGCAGTTCGCCAATTTGTATCACCAGCTTGGCTCCGAGTTGCCTCCCATGACCGCGCTGATGCTGGCCATCGGCGTCAACGCCCGAGAGTACGCCCCTTACACGGCGCTGGTGCTGGCTGGTGCGGGATTCCTCTTCTGGCGCTGGATGAAGAGTGACAAGGGCGCCACCCAGATGGACCGGTTCAAGCTGAAGGTCCCGCTGTTGGGAGACATCTGGTTGAAGTACCAGGTCGCCATCTTCTCGCGCATGCTTTCTACATTGCTTTCGGGAGGGTTGCCGCTGGTGCCGTCGCTGGAGACTGCGGGCGAGTCGATGCAGAGCCACCTTATCGCACACGGCATCGAGCACGCCACCCGGGCGGTGCGCGAAGGGCAGGGTCTGGCGCGCAGCCTGGAGCAGACCAACGTATTCCCTGAAATGTCGGTCGAGATGATGGAGGTCGGCGAATCCACGGGAGCTTTGCCGGCTATGCTGAATTCAGTGGCTGAGTTTTACGAGGAAGACGTGCAGAATGCGCTGGCTACCGCCATGTCGCTGATTGAGCCGGTCATCATGATTATTATGGGCGTGGTAGTGGCCTTTGTATTGATTTCGCTCTATCTGCCGATCTTCAGCTTGGGCGCAGGCGCAATCCATTGAAGTGGTCGGTGGCTAGTGGATTGTGGGTAGTTTAGGTTTCGAGTTGTAAGCAGTCTGTTGATTGCTAAAGGCTAAGAGCGAAAGGCGAATAGCGGTAACCCTATGGCAGACCCCAAAAAGCCAATTTTCGTTGACGGCGGCAATGGCAACCCAACTACCACCCAAGATGAAGTGGAACACGGCAAGGACCTGGCACGCCGCTACCGCTGTGAGTTCGTGGACCTGAAAAACTTCCACATCCAGCACGAACTGTTCCGCAAAATCCCCGTGGACCTCATGTTCCGCTACAACTTCGTGCCCCTCGAAGACCGGCCTGACGGGCGGCTGGTGGTGGCCATCGCCGATCCCAGCCAGTTGATGATGATCGACGAGATCGGCCTACTGTTGGGACGCCGTATCACGACCAAGGTCGCAAGTCTGTCGCAGATCAGCGACATTCTGAAGAAGACCGAGCAGTCGCAGCGTGTGCTGGAAGAAGCCAGCGAAGGCTTTGCGCTCGATGTCATCGCCGAGGACGAAGACTCCGACGAAACCATCTCGATCGAGAAATTGACGGCCGAGACCGACATCAACCCCATCATCCGTTTGGTGGACACCACAATCTTCACCGCGCTGCAGCGGCGCGCCAGCGACATTCATATCGAAAGCCGCGACGACTCGGTGGTCATCAAGTACCGCATCGACGGCGTGCTGCAACAAGCGATGCAGCCCATTGCCAAGGAGCATCACTCGACCATCATTTCGCGAATAAAGGTGATGAGTGAGCTCGACATTTCCGAACGTCGCGTGCCGCAGGACGGACGTTTTCGCGTGCGCTATCTCGGCCGTTCCATCGACTTTCGCGTCTCCATCATGCCGTCGATTCATGGCGAAGACGCCGTGCTCCGCGTGCTCGACAAGGAATCGATGAGCGAGAAGTTCCACAAGCTGACGCTTGACGTGGTGGGATTCGGCGAGGACGATCTGCGCAAGTTCCGCCGTTACATCAAGGAGCCATACGGCATGGTGCTGGTCACCGGCCCAACCGGCTCAGGCAAAACCACCACGCTGTATGCAGCGCTGAATGAGATCAAAGCCGAGGAGGACAAGTTCATCACCATCGAGGACCCGGTCGAATACCAGATTCGCGGTATTACACAAATCCCGGTGAATGAGAAGAAGGGTCTCACCTTCGCCCGCGGTCTGCGCTCCATCCTGCGCCACGATCCTGACAAGATCATGGTGGGAGAGATTCGCGACACCGAAACGGCCCAGATTGCCATCAACGCCGCGCTGACCGGACATCTTGTTTTCACCACGGTTCACGCCAACAACGTGGTGGACGTGCTCGGCCGCTTCCTGAACATGGGTGTGGAAGCCTACAACTTCGTGTCTTCGTTGAATTGCATCCTGGCCCAGCGTCTCGTGCGGCTCATCTGCGAGTTCTGCAAGAAAGAGGTCCATTATTCGCCGGAGGAACTGGAAGCAAGCGGATTGAACGCGCAAGAATGGGCGAGCGTTCCGTTCTATGAAGGCGAGGGCTGCATCGAGTGCTCGGGTACTGGGTTCCGCGGGCGGTCGGCGATCCACGAACTGCTGGAGCTTACCGACAATGTGCGCGAGATGATCCTGGCCAAGAGGCCGAGCAGCGAGATCCGGCGCGCTGCACGCGACGACGGAATGCATTTTCTGCGCGAGTCGGCGCTGGACAGAGTGAAGCGAGGCCTTACGACGCTCAAGGAGATCAACAAGGTCACGTTCATTGAGACGACACGGTAATAGGTTCCGGCAGGGACGAGTAGCCATGGCACTTCGTAATCTTGACAGCTCTCCGTGCGGCGGTACCCTGGAGGGGACGAGGCGCAGAGCCCAGGCTGGGGACGACCCGACGTTAACTGATTTGCAAACTCAGCAATCGAAACCCATTAGGTTTTCCGATTTGCGATTTTCAATGATTTACAAGGATAGCCTCGCAATAAGTCCTTTATTTTGTTATATGAAAGTATAACTAATTTGTTTTCTGTTATATGCATTGGTTTTCATTCCAAGTTATTGATTTCATAATTGCGCAGTGGAGGGGTCCCCACCTGCACATGATGCCTCGTCCGTTCGTTAGAGAGTAAACGAAGTCGAATGCCAGAACACAACATTGCGCGGCCCCGATTGGCCTGTGAGATCACCGCCGAGCGCGTGGTTGCGGCTCGCGCGGGCGAAGGCGGAAAGGCGTTGGAAGCCGCTGCCGCGCAGAAGCTGGCCGAAGGCGCCCTCACGCCAGGATTGACCCAAGCGAACGTCGCTGCCCGGGAAGCTGTAGTAGCAGCCCTGCGCGATTCGCTGTCGGCGGTGGCGGGCCGCTCCGGCGACCTCTGCCTTGTAATTCCGGACGCGGCCACGCGCATCATGTTGCTCGACTTCGAAACTTTGCCCGATAAGCCGCAGGAAGCAGATGCGGTGGTTCGCTTCCGCCTGAAGAAGTCTTTGCCGTTTGATGTTGACCAATCGTCAGTTTCGTTTGATCGCCAGGGCACTTCAAATCCGATCAGGGTTGTGGCTGCTGTCACACCGCGAGCTGTGCTCGAAGAGTATGAATCTCTGGTCCGCGAGGCTGGCTACAATCCGGGGGCCGTGCTTCCTTCGATGATTGCCGCGCTTGGCGCAGTGGATGGCTCGCGCCCGACGATGGTCATCAAGGTGGAGCGCGGCGCCACGACATTTGCCATCGTGGATCAAAACCAACTCCTGCTTTACCGCGCGCTGGACAATAGTGGCGCGACTGTAACCGGAGAATCGCTGGTCGATGACGTGAACACCTCGTTGGTCTATTTCGAAGACCGCTATACCGTCGGGGTGGACCGGGTCCTAGTAGTGGGAGTCGAGTCAGCGCAGGAACTTCAGGCAGCGTTAAACCAGACTGCCAACATCCGCGTCGAGGAATTGATTTCGAGCGCTGCAGCCGGCGTGGCGGCAGCTAGTGTGCCGCGCTCGGCCCTGGCGGGAGTTGTAGGAGCGCTGGTGTCCTGATGCGATTCCACATCAATCTTGCCAGCCAACCTTACGAAGTCGCCCGGAAGTTTCGCCGGCGCATCCAGGTTGTTGTCGCTGCGCTCGGCCTTACGGCTGCGATCCTGGTCGGCTACATCGTTCACCAGAGAATCCACTCCCGCGATGTCAATCGGCAACTGGCTGAGGTTCGACAGGAGATTAACAGCCTTAACCAGGAGGAAGCACAGGCAAG
>JBKQKT010000595.1:0-3299 GCA_052147365.1 Candidatus Korobacteraceae bacterium
CATCAACCTGGTGTCGCGACAGGGCGGTCTTGTGGTAGTGCCGGCGGCGCCTGCGCTCAAGAATCTTGCTCACGACCGACAATACCGGGATGCAGTGCTCGGCGCGGACTTCGCCATTGCCGACAGCTCCCTAATGGTGCTGGTCTGGAACATGTTGCAGAGTAACCGCATCTCCAAACTTTCAGGGCTTAAATATCTTCGGACATTGATCGAACAGGCGGACATCCGTCAGCCGAAGAACAGTTTCTGGGTGATGCCTTCCGCGGTAGCGGCCGAGCGCAACGCTGCATGGCTGCGCGCGAATGGCATCTCTGTGGCCGACGAAAATATCTACATAGCTCCCATTTACGGCGCTCAAATTCGCGACTTGGAGATCCTGAAACGGCTCGAAGAGCGTCGGCCACAGCATCTGGTGCTCGGCATTGGCGGCGGAACTCAGGAGCGGCTGGGTTTCTACCTGAAGCAGCACCTGAGCTACCAACCAGCAATTCATTGTGTTGGAGCAGCCATTGCATTTCTCTCCGGAGATCAGGTCCGAATTCCCGTTTGGGTCGACGAAGCGGGCCTTGGCTGGTTGTGGCGGAGCATCTCAAATCCGCGGCGTTTTATCCCGCGGTATTGGGATGCCCGGCATCTTGTGCCACTGTTGTTGCGCTATCGGGACCGCTTGCCGGTGGCCCGCTCTTCAGTGGCCGTCACGCTTGGACCGCCTCCCGCGCAGATGTAGGATACATGCAGACACTTCACGTCATCGATAGTCTCTCGCCAGCTGCTGGCGGCCCACCTGAATCCGTGCGTCAGCTTGCAAAGGCCTATCGAGAAATCGACGCCGGAATTGAAGTGGTCTGCCTCGACAAACCAGGTGAGCCGTTCCTGTCGGACATACCCTGCCCAGTGCATACTCTCGGGGAGTCCTATCTGGGACGGTACGCATTTTCCCCGCGGTTGGGACGCTGGCTCCGCGAGAATGCGGGACGCTTCGATGGCATAGTCATGCATGGGATATGGACGTTTCCCGGTGTCGCCCTTCGCGGCGCGGCGCGCCGCGCCGGAAGGCCCTATGGAATCTTAGTTCACGGCCAGCTCGACCCTTGGTTTTACCGGAACTATCCACTCAAGCATCTCAAGAAGATGCTCTATTGGCCGATGCAGTATCCGGTCCTGCGCGATGCGCTGGCAGTCTTTTTCACGGCCGAATCCGAGCGCGAATTGGCAAAGATCAGTTTTCGTCCGAATGCGTGGAACAGTGCTGTTGTCGGGTTAGGAATCACGGATCCGGAAAAGTGCTCGAACGATCCATCCGGACAAATCGAGACGTTCTACCGCAGATTTCCGGAGCTTCGCGGACGCCGCTATTTGCTGTTCCTGGGCCGTCTCCATGCCATCAAGGGTTGCGACTTACTCCTCAAAGCATTTGCCAAGATCGCGGCTTCTGTTTCGGACATGGACATCGTGATGGCTGGCCCCGATCAGGAGGGGATGCAGGCAAACCTCCAGCGCATGGCCAAGCAGGCCGGCTTTGGGGCAAGGGTCCATTGGCCCGGGAGGATCGGTGGCGACCTTAAATGGGGTGCACTTCGGGCTTGCGAGGCGTTTATACTTTCATCTCACTCTGAGAACTTCGGGATTGCGGTTGTTGAAGCTCTGGCTGTAGGCCGTCCGGTACTTATTACCAATAGGGTGAATATCTGGAAGGAGATTGAGAAGGACAAGGCGGGGCTCGTCGATGACGATACTTTGGAGGGCACTGAGCGATTGTTGCTCCGCTGGTTCGAGATGCTCCCCGCTGAGCGGGAGGCCATGGCCGCCCGCGCACGGTCCTGTTTCCAATCGCATTTCACGATGAACCAAACGGCGCTGGCGATCGAGCAGGTATTTGCCTCAGCGGTCTCCTCAGTCGCTGAGAACGATGGCGCAGGCCAGGTTTCAAACGATGCCGGTGTTTCCATTGACCCCCCGGGGGGCGAAATCGCGGAGTTGAGCGGGTCCCGGAAGGTGTAATCCTTTTGTCTTTCTCCGCTCATCGGAGAGGAGGGCCACGATAGTGAGCGCTTGAATCTGAAAGGCTTGCGACAAGGCTTTTTTGGGCTTACCATATCTCGGTTCGAAACGTCATCCATTGAGGAGTTAGAGTCGAGTCTTATGAGACCCACGATCGTCCAACTTTCCATAAACACCGAAGACACCCAGGGTGCCACCCGGCGCTGTGCCCGTCTGGTTTCGGATGAGATCTTCGTGGTGGATTCCTATAGTAAGGATGGAACTGTGGAGTTGGCCCGATCATGGGGAGCCACCGTCGTTCAGCACCCGTTCGAGCACTATGGAGCGCAACGGAACTGGGCCATCGACAATCTGGGCATCGCGCGACCCTGGCAACTGCATTTGGACGCCGACGAGCTCATGGATAACGATTTGGTCGCGGCCATTCAGGCGCTGCCGGAGGAACCCGAATATGCCGGATACTTCCTGCCCCGATATGTCCGTTTTCTCGGTCGGGTCATGCGCCACGGAGGTATGAGCCCAACCTGGCATCTGCGCTTGTTTCAGACCGGAAACGGTCGGTGTGAAGATCGCAAGTACGACCAGCACTTCATTCTCAAACGTGGAACGAGTGGTCGGCTGCGGGGAAATATGGTGGACGACATCCGCATGCCTTTGAGCGAGTGGACCATGCGACACAACCGCTGGGCAGACGGTGAGGTGGCCGAGTTAGAATCCAAGGAGACTGCGGGGCGTTTACAGCCCGACATCCGAGGCAACCCGGCCCAGCGCAAACGTTTCCTGCGACAGAAATACGATCAACTGCCACTGTTTATCCGGCCCTTCGCCCTGTTTGCCTATCGCTACTTTTTCCGCCGCGGCTTCCTGGACGGAACCGAGGGGCTCATTTTCTGGGTCCTGCAAACCTTCTGGTTCCGCTTCCTTGTGGACGCCAAAATCTGGGAGAAACGCCAGGCACCCCGTCTGGCTGGAGAGTACGGCCAAGCCCGCATCTTGAGTCAAGGTCCGCTGATCAATCCAGCATTGAAAAAGCCGCCGAGTAGGGTGCCTCAAACTCGCGAGGAGGCTGTAGAAACTGGTTGAATCGATTGTTTATCTGCCCGACGGGACCGCCAAGGTGTTGAAGCAGGCTTTCTCGATCCGCACGCGAGGTTTGGCGTCCCAGTCGTAGAGTTCATAGCCGTTTCGTAAAAGAGTTTCGGTCACTTCGTCACGCGAGGTGTCAAAAACCTCAATGAGAATCACAGGTCGGGCTTCTGCGAGCACGCGTTTTGCGCCCCTGAGCACATTGCTCTCCG
>JBKQKT010000596.1:0-5788 GCA_052147365.1 Candidatus Korobacteraceae bacterium
GGTCTGGCGCCGAACGGCCAGCCGGCCCGTCCTCCGATGCCGCAATACCATATGAATCGAGCTGATGCTGAGGCGGTGGTGGCCTACCTCGAGTCGCTGAAGCACTAATCAGGCTCGGCACAATGGCTGATAAGGCAGGCTCTTACCGTCCACGATGGCGGCGGGATTGTGCGTGACCAGCGCGTCCGCGATCTCGCCGCTGGCAAGGGCGGCGATCGCTTCGCGGGCTTCCGATAACACTGGTTTGCGGTGCCGGGAATCATGCGCGTCGCTGGCCACGACGTGGACCCCTTCCCGATGAATCAACCACTCGGCCATTTCCTGCGCGGGTCCGCCCCAAAATCCCGTGAGGGCGTTGGCGGTGACCTGCACCAGGCAGCCTTGCTTGGCCATCTCCAGGACCATCTTTGGTCTTCGGAGTAATACTGGATTGCGTTCGGGATGAGTGATGATGGGAACCATTCCACTACCAGACAGCAAGAGCAAATCTCCTGTCACGGTGGGGGGAATAGAGTAATCGCCGAACTCGACCAGGAGATATCGCGATTCGCCGATCGTGTATCGCGCCGGATGGGCGAGTGCGTCTCGAATGTTTTCGTAAGAGAAGTGAAAGTCGCAACCGAGACTGAACCCAAGCCTGCCCTCGGCGATGTCGTACAGTTCCCCGAGCATTTCCGCATACCGGTTCCGATCGTAAACAAACTCGTCATTGCAATGCGGCGTGGCGACGATGTGGGTAATGCCGTCCTCGGACGCGATTCGGCACATTTCGGCGGCGTCATCCCAGGATTCGGGTCCGTCATCAATGCCGGGAAGAATGTGGCAGTGAATGTCAACCATGCCGAAAATCAAATACAAACCACGGATGAACACGGATCAAAGAATCTCTTACTCAGAAAATAATCCGCGTTCATCTCTGTAAGTCGGTGGCCAAGGTTTTATTTGTATCGCTCTCGCATGAACTCCGTCATCGCTTCGTAGGCCGCGCTAAGCGCCGGTTCCTGCGGCAGAAACACGATGCGGATGTGGCGCGAGCCGGGCTTTTCGCCAAAGCCGGAGCCATGCACCACCAGCACGTGCTTCTGCTTCAGCAGGTCAGTGACGAAGGTCAGGTCGTCTTCCGGAATTTCCAGGCTGGGGTGCGCATAGAACGCGCCCTTGGGCGCTACCAGCTTCACTAGCGGTGTCTTTTTCGCCCACTCGATAGTAATGTCGGCGCGGCGGCGCAATTTTTCGCGCATCCCGGATATGTGGTCCTGGGGTCCTTCCAGCGCGGCACGGATTGCGTACTGAAACGGATGCGGCGCCGACAATCGGGCTCGCAGCAGCCGGTGTATGGATTCCATGTAGGGATGCAGGGTTTCGCGCGGCCCGGTCGCAATGGCCCATCCGATGCGCCAGCCGGGCACCAGGTACGCCTTCGAAAGCCCGTTGAACGTGACGATGGGAACGTCTGTCGCAAGAGTGGCAATCGAGATGTGCCTCTCGTGCGGATCGAAGATGAGCTTCTCGTAGATTTCGTCGGCAAAGATGACCAGTCCGTGTTGCCGCGCCAGCTCAAGAATCTTTTCCAATGTCTGCCTGGAATACACTGCGCCTGTCGGATTATTAGGATTGATCAGCAGAATCGCTCGCGTGCGCGAGTTAATCTTGCGCTCGATGTCGGCCACGTCCGGCTGCCAGTCGTTGTCCTCGTCGAGGTCGTACGCGTTAGGCGTGGCGTCCAACTTGGCAATGACCGCGCCGTACAGCGGATATTCGGGAGTGGGCGTCAGTACATTGTCGCCCGGGTTGACGAGCGCGGTCAGGCAACTGTCAATGACCTCGCCGCTGCCGATGCCGACGAAGATGCTCTGGATGTGGCGAAATCCGTTGCGCTCGGCCTCATCGTGAATGGCATCGATGGCCGGCTTGATGCCCAGCGAATCGGCATAACCGTTGTGCCCGTCACGCATCGCCTTATGCACGGCCTCGATCATGTGGGGCGGCGTGGGAAAGTCAAACTTACAGGGATCACCGATGTTCAGGTAGAGGATCTTGTGGCCCTGGCGCGCGACTTCGTCGGCAACCACGGCCAGATCGCGGATGGCGTAGCGCACATTCGCCATGCGCGTTGCGGGCAGGATTTCGGTAATTTGATTCGTAGGCATGGACTTCGATCCTTGAAGGAGGGGAACCCACCATTATGGCAGGGGCAAGGGACTAGGGCCAGGATCCAAGAGCCATCTCACAGGTCCGTTTGGCCTCTGCCGGGATCCGGTTTCAGCCGTCAGCTAGAAACCCGGCGCCCTTGGGACTGCATCAGCCGTCGTTCTGAACCTGCCTTTCCCGTCGCCTTCGAGTCTCGCCTGACCTCCTCTTCTTCTTTTTTGTTTCTTTTTGTAACTGCATACTCCCTCCCCCGGTTCTTCGCCCACAGCAGGTTAGGAGCTGTTTATGTCGTATCCTCTTGAATTCAAAAGTTCTGCTGCTACTCCATAGTTTCTATTGGACTTAGCTTCGACCGCAGGGTGATCGCGGCCAGAGCGATTATCCTCCCTGGCGATCTGTTCCCACTCCATCTCCCGTATGCAGGACGCAACCAGGCGCAGCGCAGAGCGCAGGAGGCGGGCCCGCTCCGGTTCCATGTGTCCGGCTTCAAGGGCCGTGCGCACCCGCGCCAGGCCGACTTGGACACCCCGCACGTCCATCAGCGGCGGCAGGCGGAGGCGTCTGAGCCGGCGGCGCGCCCGAGCCATCTTGTGCCGGCGCACCTCCAGCAAGATGTGAGCCCGGCAATGCCTGCGACCTCGAACCGCCGGCTGCCGGCACAACCTGCCGCTTTCCAGGATGTGCGCACAAAGGCGGATGATCAGGCGCGGCTGGCCTGCGGCATCTTTCTTCGCGCCCGAGCGAGACTCCAATTGCGCCGGGTGATTCATGGTCCGTTCCCAGCAGAACATTGACAGCATTTCAGGCTAAGCACAGACCAGGGGAAAGTCACGCGAAAACGGCAGGATTAACTTATGAAGGTAACCAGAACAATTCCCAATTGGGAAAAGCGCTGACATGGTGCGGGAATCTGTCACTATCCGTTCCCTCCTTTTTGTCACACGGTCATGTGTCGAATGACCTTGCAACGGTTTGCTGCGGCGGTGCTACACTTGCCCTGTTCGATATGCCCCTTCCTGACGTCGTTGAGCATCTTCGGAAGATAGCGGGCCACGATGCGGTTCTCGACCGCCCCGAAGACCTCATGCTGTACGAGTACGATGCCGGCATTCGCAAGAGCACGCCCGGCGCAGTCGTCTTTCCCCAGACAACCGAGCAGGTTTCGCAGATCATGCGACTGGCCTCCTCCGTGCACATGCCGGTGGTGGCGCGCGGCGCAGGCACCGGCCTGAGTGGCGGCGCGATCTCGCAGCCCGGCGGCATCGTCGTTGCCTTTTCGCGCATGAACCGCATTCTCGAGGTTGACGTCGAGAACCAGCGCGCGGTGGTGCAACCCGGAGTGGTCAACCTTCAGTTGTCCGAGCATGTATCGCATCTTGGGCTGTACTTTGCGCCCGACCCTTCCAGCCAGAAAGCCTGCACCATCGGCGGCAACGTCGCCGAAAACTCCGGCGGTCCGCATACGCTCATGTACGGCGTCACCGTGAATCACGTCACGGGAGTGGAAGTGGTGCTGCCCAGCGGTGAAATCGTGCACTTTGGCGGCAAGGCCGCCGAATCCTACGGCTACGACATGACCGGGTTCTTTGTCGGGTCCGAGGGCACGATCGGCATCGTCACGGCTGTTACGGTTAAGCTGCTCCGCAAGCCGGAAAAGGTTGCTACCTTGCTGGCGATATTCGAGTCGGTGGAAGATGCGGGGCGCACGGTTTCCGCGATCACCGCCGCGGGCATCACCCCTGCCGCGCTCGAGATGCTGGATGGATGGACGCTGCGCACCATCGAGGCCTACTGTCATGCCGGCTATCCGCTGGACGCGGGGGCAGTGCTGCTGATTGAACTCGACGGCATACGCGAAGCGGTGGAGGAACAGGCAGAAGCGGTGCGAGAGGTTTGCCTTCAAGAGAAGGCGCGCGAGGTGCGCCGCGCCAAGACTGAAGAAGAGCGTGCCCTGCTATGGAAAGGCCGCAAGACGGCCTTTGGCGCGCTCGGGCGCGTCACCCCTTCCTATTACACGCAGGATGGCGTTGTGCCGCGCAGCAAGATCGCCGCCACGCTCCAGTTCATCGGGGAAGTCTCGCAGAAGTATGGCCTGATCATCGGCAACATCTTCCATGCCGGCGACGGCAACATGCATCCTCTGATCCTGTTCGATATCCGTTTCCCCGACCAGCTTGAGCGCGCCCTTGCGGCCAGCGAGGATATCCTGCAGTACTGCATTGCAGTCGGCGGGTCCATCACTGGCGAGCACGGCGTCGGCATGGAGAAGCGCGACCTGATGTCGGTGCTGTTCACTGAGCAGGACCTGGACGTGATGGTCAGCCTGCGCAACACCTTTAACCGTGACAACGTACTGAATCCGGAAAAACTGTTTCCCACGCCGCGCATGTGTCGCGAGATTTCGGGTGCCGCGCGCAACCCTGTGTTGGTTCAGGAGGGCATGTGAGCACCGCAACAGCGACCAGGTTTGCATCCGAGCTGCGTGCCATTTGCGGGGCCGACCATGTCGTCGAGGCCCCAACCGAGAACGTCCTTGGTGTGGCTCCTCCGATTGCCGTCGCACCCGGTTCGGCGGATGAGATTGTTGCGATTGTGCGCTTCGCTAATGAACATGGACTGAGCGTGGTTCCCGCCGGAGGTTTCACGCAGCAGCACAGCGGCAATCGTCCGCCACAGGTGGACGTGCTGCTGTACACCTCGCGGCTGACAGAAGTGGAGCATTACGATCCCGGCGATCTCACCATCGGGGTCGGAGCGGGTTGGACGGTTGCCAATCTGTCGGCTCGAGTGGGTGCCGACAAACTTTTCTTTCCGGGTGACCCAGCGCTGCCAGAGCGCTCTACCGTCGGAGGGATGCTGGTAACGGGTCTTTATGGCCCGCATCGCCACGGCTATGGCGGCCTGCGCGATTATTGCATTGGTGTCCGCCTCGTGACCGGGGACGGCCGCAAGGCCAAAGGCGGCGGCCGAGTAGTGAAAAACGTCGCAGGCTACGACATGATGAAGCTGCTCATCGGAAGCTGGGGAACTTTGGGCATCGTTACCAGCGCCAGCTTCAAGTTGTTTCCCGCGCCGCGGCAGACGCGCACGTTCGTGACGGAGTTCGCCAGCGGCGCCGAGGCGTTCGCATTCCGCAATCGCGTGCTGCATTCCCCGCTGGACCCGATTTGTCTGGAGTTGATTTCGCCCGAGGCGGGCGGATTTCTCGCGACCAGCGCGACGTGGTCAGTTTTGTTGCGTGCGGCTGGCAGCGACGCCGTACTGGCCCGTTACCGCGCGGAGTTGGGAACGGCGGTCTCGCGCGAAGTGGAAGGGCAAGCCGAGCATGACCTCTGGCAGTCAGTGTCAGATTTTTCCCACGCGGTGCAGGAGCGGTATCCGCGTTCGCTGACGATTTCGATGACACTTCCGCTAGCGGATGTCGAGCGCGTGTTAGACAAGCTTGCGCCGGTTGCTGACTCTAACAACCTGACATTAGCGGCAATTGGCAGGGTGGGTGTGGGCCATCTGCTCATCGCCATGTGGCCGGCGCAACAATCCGGGGTTGCGCAGGCGAGTTTCGTCAATGCGGTCTCCGGAGTGCGCGATCGTTTGCCGCCCGATGTCAGCATGGTTGTGTTGCACTGTCCGGAAGAAG
>JBKQKT010000597.1:0-14130 GCA_052147365.1 Candidatus Korobacteraceae bacterium
CCCGGATCTTCACTCGCAGCGGCATTCCCATCCGCTCCCGCCGCCGTCCCCGAGGGTCGAGTCTCTGATGGGCACCCAAATCCTGTGATGGGAAAGCCCCCAGCATGCCCGGCTTGGGTGGGGGCCCTCTTGAAATCTTTGACCTGGCCACTTGCCACCGGGCACTGGGCTTTAGGTGTACGACTGGAGCAGGTCGGGAACGCTCACCATGTACCAGTGGTCGCCACTCTGCACCGTCGCCCAGTAACCGAGCGTTCCGCAACCATTTTGATAATAGCCGCTCTTAGAAATCTTGGCAGTGCGGGATTCAAGAGCATTAGCGATTAGGCTTCGGTCTGGAGTCTGGGTCGTATCCGAAATGGAAATCATGTAGTAACGACTGGCGTCCCGAATGGTCAGATAGGCACCGACCACTCCCTTTTCATTCAGATAGTACCCGCACGCGTTTTCGACTACACAGGCGGTTGGTGACCTTAGCGCCTTAGCGGTGAATTCGAGCCAGACCCATTTCTCAGAGGACTGCGATTGCTGGTCCTCCAAGTCGCGTACCTCCTGAAAAAAGAGGTCTTCGTAATATCTGTAGTCCCTTTCTTTGCGCATCACGCTATCCTTTCCTAATTGACTCTTGTCCGCTTCGTGCGCACTTCACGGAAGCAAAGCAAAAGGCGTCCACAAGGGGACGCCCATGCAATACCTCGGTTAAATGCAAAAGGACAGTGAGCGTTGATCTCACTGTCCTAGGAATGTCTTAACGTATTGTCTGGAGCCTGTGTCCCTTAAGTCTGAGCTATGGGCTACCGGTCGCAGCCATAGATATATACGCTTGCCGGGCACACTTGGCTGCCTACGTGGGAGCCGTAGTAGTACCCCAGTTCGGGCCAAATACACCACTCCGTGCCCATGATTTTACAACTTGAGGGCCTAAATATGCAAGAAAACTCCCAAGAAATCTCGCTGCGCCCGGTGCCCCACAGCCTGCCCTGAGCTTGCCGAAGGGTTCGCGTCCTGCTTCTGGACGCTAACGTGGGCGAGAGCGCTCGCTCTGTTCGTGTCACACGCAAGCGTGACGCGTGTACTTGCCGTCGGTCGGCCCGACGCGATATTCAAGATGTGCGAGGAGAAGGGCGTGGTGTCTCTTTGCCGGGCGCGCCCAGTGTGCTGCCCGAAAAAGCTCTTTGACAAACCAGTCGACAGGGATAGCGGGTCGTTGCCAGTTGCCTGCGAGCGCTGATCTCTTTGCTGCGCGATGGAACTCCCCTGCCGCAAGAATTCTGAACGCCAGAGAAATTGTCTTCGCGTAAGTCCTGTGGAAACAATACTTTACGTGTAACTCATTTGGATGGAACATTTTGCGCGAAGCTGCGTAACATCTTGATTCCATTTGACTTATATGTAATCTCTTGAGCCGTAAGGATTTACGGACGGCAAACTGCCTGTAAGTCATTGAAAGTTGGTCGCGAATTCGCGAAACCCAAGCACATAGGGGAGGGGGGTGGGCAGAACTTATGAGAAGTATTACTTGTATGTACTGATAGGCATAAAGTGGCCCCCGCTTTGCGCCTTTTCCATCCTAAGTCAAAAGGAATCAAGAGTTTGCCTATAACTTCTTTGAATGGAAGAATTTGCGAGGAATAGATTATTACAGCCCTTTATTTTCAATATTTTGCGGCGACAATGGGAGGGGGGAGCGTGCGGACACAGAGCACACGCCCGACGTGCTGCCGAGCGTCCATGTTCCACACCCACGCGATAAACTCGCAGGCAGCGTGATCGCATACCGGGAGCGCGGAAGAGGTTTTATGCTGATAGGCCAACACGTTCGTCTCGAACCGCTTAACTACCGGCATGTCGATGGGTTGGTCGCCGCTTCGGCGGGCGACCCTTCCCTCTACCAGTGGAGTCCGGTTCCGCAGGGTAAGGCCGAGGCCATCAGTTATGTTGACACGGCTCTGGCTTGGCGGGACGCGGACACCGCCGAACCGTTCGCGACCGTGCGGGTGGACGATGGTGTGGTGATCGGCTCGACGCGTTTCTTCGATCTGGAGCGTTGGGCCTGGCCTCCCGGCCACGCACGCCACGGTCGATCCGCTCCGGATGCCTGTGAGATCGGCTATACCTGGCTGACGCGCTCGGCAATCCGCACCGCGGCCAACACGGAGGCCAAGCTGCTCATGTTGACGCATGCCTTCGAAAACTGGCATGTGCTGCGGGTATGCTTGCATACCGACGCGCGGAACCAGCGCTCACGCGCAGCGATCGAACGCATTGGCGGGAAGTTCGAAGGAATTTTGCGGGCGCATCGGATGGCCGCCGACTACATCGCTCGCGACTCGGCGCGTTTTTCGATCATCGAGGCGGAGTGGCCGGAGGTGAAGCGGCGGCTGACGCAGCTTCTAAAGTTGTGATAGGACCCTAGTGTGTACGTCAGAACTGTGCCGTCCCTGAAGGGACTCGGATTCTTTTCCGAACTTACCCAGCGCTCCGCCTTCGGTTGCGTGCTGGGCTATCCTGTTTCGCGCCTACGGCGCTGGTCTGCTGGGCTTCTTACTCCACTAATCAAAAACGAAGCTAGTTGTCACGCACACACCTCAGTCGCCCGGCACCGGCACACCCTCAGGAAGTTCATTGCCCTGGACCCGGCTGTGGTGACGCCCGTAGGTGAAGTAGATTACCAATCCTATGATCAACCAGATAATCAAGCGGGCCCAGTTTATCCAGCCAAGTTTGTACATCATGTAGCCGTTAAACAGGATGCCCATAATCGGTATAAACGGAACCCAGGGAGTTCGGAAGGGACGGGCCTGGGCCGGATTGGTGCGCCGCAGAATCATGATGGCAATGCATACGATGATGAATGCCAGAAGTGTTCCAATGTTCACCATCTTCCCAATATCTTCAATGGGGGTGACGCAGCCGACAACTGCTGCCAAGAGACCTACGAGAATCGTGTTCTTGTAAGGGGTGCGAAACTTGGGATGAACGGCGGCAAAGAAATTGCGCGGCAGAAGGCCGTCATTGGCCATCGCGTACAGTACGCGGGTTTGACCGAGAAGCATGACCAGCATCACGCTCGTGAGTCCGGCGAGGGCTCCGGCGGTAATCAGATAGGACGCCCAGATGAGATTGCGGTCAAGGAACGCGCGGGCAATCGGCGCCTCGATATTGACGTCCTGCCAGGGCACCATTCCGGTCAGAATGGCTGCGACGGAAATGTACAACAACGTGCAGACGACCAGCGAAACCAGGATGCCGATGGGCAGGTCCCGCTGCGGACGCTTCGCCTCCTGCGCCGTGGTGGAGACGGCGTCAAACCCGATGTACGCGAAGAAAATATACGCCGCTCCAGCGCCGATGCCGGAAAAGCCCATGGGAGCAAACGCGTGCCAGTCATGTCCCCAGTTCGATGGGTTAACGTACCGCATGCCCAGGATGATCACGAACAAAACGACCGAGACCTTGATGGCCACGATGGTTGCGTTGAAGCGGGCGCTTTCCTTGATGCCGATCACCAGAACGGTGGTGATGATGCAGGCGATAATAAACGCCGGAACGTTGAGGCCAATCTCAACGCCGAACAGGTGTGGCGCACCCAGCAGATCGTGCGCTCGCTGCAACAATTCCGGAGATTGTCCACTTTTTATCAGATCGACCTGGTCCATGAACGCCTGGGTTCCCGCCAAAAGATTAGGGTGCGCAGCTGCTGCCATCTGACGCGCCACTATGTCCGTTGCGGTTTTCAGGCCGGTCCAATGATCATAGGCCAGCCACAACGGCATCCTTATGTTGAAGATTTTCAGGAATTCGATGAAGTGGTTCGACCATCCGGAGGAAACAGTGCTGGCGCCCATGGCATATTCGAGGGTCAAGTCCCAGCCGATAATCCATGCAAACAACTCTCCTAAAGTGGCGTAAGCATAGGTGTAGGCGCTGCCAGCCAGCGGGATCATGGCCGCAAACTCGGCATAGCATAAGCCGGCGAACGCGCACCCCAATCCTGAAAGCACGAAGGAGAGCATCAGCCCGGGCCCGGCGTAATGCGCTCCGAGGCCCGACATTACGAAGATCCCGGCGCCGATGATGGCGCCGATTCCTAAGGCCGTTAGCGAAACCGGGCCCAGTTCACGTTTCAGGCTGTGTTCGCCGTGTTGTTGGGCTTCCACCAGTAACGAGCTGAGGGGTTTTGTCTTAAATAAATCGGACATGCAACTGCGCCTCTTGGTTGCGATTATTCTTGCACATTCAATTGCGGGTTGCGCTTCGACCACAGGAAATACACGGGAATCCCCAGCAGGACGATGATGAGGCCGGGCCACGTGTACTGCGGCTTGTAGCGCAACAAGACTACATCAATAAAGACAGCCATCAAAATGTAAATTGCCGGCAGGACAGGGTATCCAATGGCACGATAGGGACGTGGCTCGTCAGGGCGCTTCACGCGCAAAACGAACAGGCCTGCGATGGTCAGGATGTAGAACACCAGCACCGCAAAGATGATGTAGTCGAGCAACTGGCCATAGCTGCCCGAGATGCACAGGATGCAGGTCCAGACGCATTGCATGAGCAATGAGTGCGCCGGGGTGTGATACTTGGGATGAAGCCGGCCCGCGCTGCGGAAGAACAGTCCGTTCCTCGCCATGGCGTAATAGACGCGGGCGCCCGCTAGGATCAGTCCGTTGTTGCAACCGAAGGCGGAGACCAGAATTGCGGCTGCCATAATTTGTGCCCCCATGGGGCCGAAGACCTGCTGCATCACAGCGGTCGCGACGCGGTCTTCCTTCGCATACTGAATGCCCCGAGTCAGGAGGGTCGCGCCGCTGGGATCGCCCGCGAGTGGCAGCACGCTCAGATAGACGAAGTTCGCCAGCACGTACAGCAGGATCACGGCGCCAGTGCCGAGCGCCAGGGCGAGCGGCAGATTGCGCTGCGGATTGCGCACTTCGCCGGCGGTAAATGTCACATTGTTCCAGGCGTCAGCGGAGAACAAAGAACCCACCTGCGCGGCGGCGACGATGGTGAGCATTCCGACCAGTACGATCGGCCCGCCGACACCGACCTGGATCGGATGCAGCGCGCCCCATCCCGCATTGCGCCAGAAGTTGGCGCCGAAGTTGGCGGCAATGGCCTGCGCGTTGCGTCCCACAAGAACGCCGAGCAGCACCAGGCCAAGGAGCGCCGCGGTCTTGGCGACGGTAAACACATTCTGCACCGCCGCACCGGTCTTCACGCCAAAAACATTCAGCACCGAGAGAAAGACGACCATCAGAATGGCCATCAAATTCTGAGTGTTCAGGCCGACATCCATATTGCCCAGCACCATTGGGCCAATTGGGATAGGCGGCACGTGGGCGATGTGCAAAATCCAATTGGTGGATGAGATTGGAGGGAAGAACACGCCGAGGAATTTGCCAAAGGCTACGCCAACAGCAGCGATGGTCCCGGTCTGAATCACCAGGTACATCGTCCAGCCATACAGAAATCCCCAGAGCGGGCCGAGCGATTCGCGCAGGTAAACGTACTGGCCGCCGGCGCGCGGCATCATCGCGGCCAGCTCTCCGTAGGCGAGCGCGCCGGTGATGGTCATAAATCCGGTGACCACCCAGGAGGCAATTAGAAGTGCGGGAGAATCAACCAGGCGCGCGATCTCGGCGGAGACGATGAAGATGCCCGAACCGATCATCGAGCCCATAACCAGCGTGGTGGCGCTGGTCAGGCCCAGGCCTTTCACGAATTCATTTTCACTGGAGACAACCGATGCGGCTTTCGCTTCAGTAACCAAGGAGCCTCGAAGTCGATAGAGGGAATGCTCGTCAGATTACACCAAGAGCCGCAAGAATTGCTCTGCCACTTTAGCGGGGGCGCTGAGCAGGTCGGAGATGACGGCGACGGAGTCGGCCCCGGCGTCGATCACCGAGCGCGCGTTGGCGCGCGTGATACCTCCGATGGCAACTAGCGGTTTTTTCGTTGCCGCACGCGCGGCTCGGATGCCTTCGAGGCTCACCACATGATCCGGGTTCTGCTTGGAAGAGGTCCTAAAGATCGGGCCATACGCGATGTAGTCAGCCGGGCCGGCGTCCGCCTCGCTCAGTTGCTCGAGATTGTGAGTGGACACGCCCAGAATGCTGCGGTCGCCAATCACAGTACGTGCGCCCTGCGGCGAAAGATCATCCTGGCCGAGGTGTGCGCCGTCGAAATCGGCCGCCAGGCAGATGTCGGCGCGATCGTTCATGATCAGGGTCACCAAATCGCCCAGCGCGCTGCGAATCTCCCGCGCGTGGTACAGCATCTCGCGAGTGGTCCCAACCTTATTGCGGTACTGCAGCAGGGTCACGCCTCCGGCGGCGAGGTCGCGTGCGTAGTCGACGATCGCGGAGGTAGTGCGCAGCGGCGGCGCAAAACAGGCCACGTCCAGGATGGCGTAAAGCTTGGGCAATCGCAATTGGTCAGGCATGGTGGGGATTACCTGGCGGCGTCTTTGGCTGGCGGCAGGAAGCGCTCCATGAACTTGGTGTCGAAGTTGCCGGCGCGAAAATCGGGATCGGCCATGATCTTGCGATGCAACGGAATGCTGGTGAAGATGCCCTCGACTACGAACATCTCCAGCGCGCGCGACATGCGCGAGATAGCTTCGGCGCGGTCACGTCCGCGCACCACCAGCTTGGCAATCAGCGAATCGTAGTAGGGAGGAATAATACCTTCCGCATAGGCCGCCGTATCGACGCGCACGCCAGTTCCGCCGGGAATGTTGAAGGCCGTGATCTTCCCCGCCGATGGCGTGAAGCGTTCCGGATGCTCGGCGTTGATGCGGCACTCGATGGCATGTCCGCGGGATTGAACGGGGGAAGTGATGATGCTGCTCAACTTCTCGCCTGCTGCGATCAGGATCTGCGATTTAACCAAGTCCACATCGGTGGTCATCTCGGTGACCGGGTGTTCAACCTGGATACGCGTGTTCATCTCCATAAAGGACAGGTTGCCATGTTCGTCCATGAGGAACTCAACTGTTCCGGCGTTCATGTAGCCGATCTTGCTGAGGGTCTTTACCAGTAGTTTGCTTATCCGTTCGCGCAACTCGGACGTCATCTTGGTTGACGGCGACTCTTCCACCAGCTTCTGGTGGCGGCGTTGGATACTGCAGTCACGCTCGCCCAAGCTCATCACGTTGCCGTGTTCATCGGCAAGCACTTGAAACTCGATGTGGCGCGGACGTTCAACGAACTTCTCCATGTAGAGATCGCCATTGCCGAAGGCCGCCGCGGCCTCTGATTGTGCAGCGTGAAACAGATTCGGCAGCTCGGCTTCATCGCGGATCACGCGCATACCGCGTCCTCCGCCTCCGAACGATGCTTTCACCATTACCGGAAAGCCGACGCTGCGTGCCCACTCAAGGGCTTCGTCAGCCGTGGCAATAATCCCTTCCGAGCCGGGAAGGATGGGCACGCCTTCCTGCTTCATGGTGGCGCGCGCCTTTTCTTTCTCGCCCATCAGTCGGGTGACCTCGGGCGGTGGACCAATAAACTTTATCCCACATTCCCGGACCACTTCGGCAAAGTTGGCGTTCTCGCTTAGCAACCCATAGCCCGGGTGGATGGCGTCCACGTTGGCGATTTCAGCGGCGCTGATCACGGCCGGGACATTCAAGTAGCTCTCACTGAGGCGTGGAGGACCGATGCAGATAGCTTCATCGGCGAACCTCACATGGAGCGAGTTGCGGTCAGCTTCGCTATAGATGGCGACGGCCTTGATATCCAGTTCTTTGCAGGCGCAAATTACGCGCAGAGCAATTTCGCCGCGGTTCGCAACTAGGATCTTCTTAAACATGAACAAGAACTTGCATGGACTGGCTCAGCCATGCCTGGCTATTGCTTGCGGATACCGAACAGCGGCATCCCGTACTCGACGGGGGTTCCGTTGGAGACGAACGCTTTGGCGAGCACACCCGATACCTCGGCCTCGATTTCATTCATCAGCTTCATAGCTTCGATGATGCAGAGCGCTTGTCCCTCTTGGACAGAATCACCGATCCTGACGAAAGGTGGAGCGCCGGGCGAAGGAGCTTCATAGAATGTGCCGACGATGGGTGACTTCACGATGAACAGGCCGGCCTCGGCCGCTTCCGCCTCTGGGGTAGTAGGAGGCTGCGCGGCAGCGCCTGTGGCGGCAGCACCGCCACTGAGTGGGGATGGAGCGCCTACCGGTGTAACTGGCATTGGAATCGCAGGTATCGGCCCTAACGCGGGCGTCATGTGTACTACCGGCGGTGGCTGAGACGTGCCTCCCCGCTTGACATGGAGCTTCACATCGCCGCGTTCCAGCTCGAACTCTGCGATGTCTTTCTCCACCAAAAACTCGATCAGGTCCCTGATCTCTTTCTGATTCATCGGATTCTCATTCGGCAGTATGCCTCGGTAGCGGACAGCTAGATTTCGATGAGTTCCTTGGCCACGGGTGTCAGCACTTGCGATCCGCTGCCTGTGATCACCACCATATCTTCGATGCGAATGCCGCCTTTACCGGGCACATAAATCCCGGGCTCAATCGTGATAACCATGCCCGCTTCAAGCTGCTCTGCCTGGTCCTTGGCAAGACGCGGCGGCTCGTGAATCTCCAATCCTACTCCGTGTCCGGTCGAGTGCGTAAAGTAACGGTCCAGCCCCGCCTTTCGGAGCACCTGGCGGGTCGCCTGGTCCACTTCACCGGCAGTTTTGCCCGGAACAGCGGCTGCAATTCCTGCTAACTGCGCTTCCAGGACGGTTTCGTACCACCGGTGCTCTTCGCGGCTGACACGGCCCGCGTGTACAGTGCGGGTCATGTCGGAACAATAGCCCCGCAGTATAACACCCGAATCCACGAC
The DNA here is from genome assembly GCA_052147365.1 of Candidatus Korobacteraceae bacterium. Taxonomy (GTDB): domain Bacteria; phylum Acidobacteriota; class Terriglobia; order Terriglobales; family Acidobacteriaceae; genus Bog-257. The sequence continues at coordinate 8,852 of JBKQKT010000597.1, forward strand.
CACGAACCCGCGCTGAGGTATGGGCTGGCTGGAGGCACGTCCGTGCGGGAGGGCTGAGCGTTTGCCGGCGGCCACAATGGTTTCGAACGACATTCCGTCTGCGCCGGCTCGTCGAGCGGCATACTCCAGCGCACCGGCAACCTCAGACTCCTGCGCTCCCGGGCGAAGGGCCTGCAGCGCATGCTCGTAAACGGCTGCACCCAACTTTACTGCCTCGGTGATGGCCTTTAGCTCCTCGGCATCCTTGATCATGCGTTGGCGCATGATCAACCCCGTGGCGGGCTTCCAGCCGATCTTTCGGTGGACCACCTTGCGCATTTGCCCAGCGGCGACAACGCTCGTGTAGTCCGCTTCGAAACCAACGGAAGCGGAGTTCAGACTGTTGATTAGCTTGGCCGCATCATTCAGCAGCGGGCCTTTGGCAATGACGATCCGCGCGCCCTGAATCTCTTCGCGCGCTTGTTGTGTATAGCGGCCATCGGTAAAGAAGGTTCGGCGGCGGTCAAGAAACAGCAGCAACCCATTGCTGCCGGTGTAGCCACACAAGTAGCGCAGGTTGGCAGGATGAGTGACGATAAAGCCGTCGAGATCCTGCTCGATCAGGGTACGTTCGAACTTCTTCAGACGTGAGAGATGATCCATAAGGAGGTCAAATCCACCACGGCTAGAACTGAGTCACTTCCAGAGTATTCGGGGTCTGCTTGCTGGCGCGGAAGATGTAATGACCGCTCTTGCGATGGGCGGCAGCGTCCGCGCGAACGGTATAGGTTCCCATCCCGGGGCTGGAGCCAAAAGGAATCACCGGGCTTGACTTCTGCGCAGCCAAGGAGAAGTGCTGATAGCCCAGGGCTGTGGCTCTTCCGATCTTATTGACGGCCACCACGACGACGGTGACATCCAAGGTGTGGCCGGTTTGATTCGAGACGACTGCCGAACCGGATATGGTGTTGCCCTGCACTTTGGGGGGCTCCTTCCAGTCAATCGTCAGCCCCGCAATTACGTTGATCGTGTAGTCACACTGGAACTGCTGGTGGGGAATGTTGGAGTCGGCGATCGCGAGCTTGAAGTGATACTCGCCGGGAGTGGTCGGCACGCCAGAGATTATTCCCTTATGCGGGTGCAGCTTAAGTCCCGGTGGAAGGTTGCCCTCGGTGAGGCTCCAGGTGTAGGGCGGGAAGCCGCCCTGTACGACCAGAGCGAAGTTGAAATTCTCTCCGGCAACTACGGTTTGCGGGCCCGGCGGAATGATCTGGAGAGACGGTGCTTCGGATTGCGAGGCTTTTGCCAGCGCAATGCTCACCACCGCCAGGAGAACAAGGACAACGCCGTAACTCACCCGTCGCCAGTGCACGTAGGAACATTATAAGTGCAGGCCGTGACCGCCGAGCCAGGCAGTTATTCCACCGTCAATATGAACTGAAATTTCTCATCGCCAACGGGCACTGTTACCTGCACCGCTCCCGTTTTCTTTCCACTCTTGGCGAGCTCACCGTGCGCCAGTTTGGGCATGGGGAAGTATAGGACTCCGTCGGCGTCGGTCTGCGGTGTGATGGTGTTGGCCAGGAAGGTGCTTTGCTCCACATAGTCAGGCGACGTCTGCCGCTGTAGCTGCGCCAGCACATCGGGGCTGACGGCCTCGCGATTCCGCAGACGGCAGACGGTATCGCAATCTCGCGGTGTGATGCCTGCACGCGACGGCAAAGCCCCCGGCGTGTCGGTGTAGAGAACGCTCCTGCTACCAGACAGGATTGGGGCCGGGGACGTATTGGCCCGGGCGGCCATTGCCCGCATCATTTCGAACATTTGGGAACCGACCTGGTCGCTCATAGGAGAAGTGTCGTCAGACTGTCCTCCGGCTGGAGTGACCCCAAGGCGCGCCCAATTGTAGGGCCGGCGCATTCGCCGCGCTAGTTCTGTGCCCGAAATCTGCACCAAGGCCTGACTCGCCAGCGTGTCTTCCACCCTCACGTCCTCCGGCTTTACCGCCACCGATTGCTGGCCCAGGTTATAGACCCGCACCTTCACAGCCACAAACTTATGGTTCAGCACGGAGTGGGCGGCGGTGACGACGGTGTAATCCGTTCCCGCGGAGTATCGGTAGACGATTCCGTTCACGTAGAACGAACCGTTGCCGGCAGGTGAAGCTTGTGGAGTTGGGGATTGGAGTTGGGCAGCCAGTGAACAGCAGAGCAACAGTGCACAGAGAAAATAGCGCATCGAAACCTCCCTTCTCCGCGCCGAGCGGAGCCTGAGAGGTAAATCGGCAGATCGTCAGCTAACATGAACAGAATGGCGCGCCCTGAGCTGATGCGCTTCCCCACCTACTGCAGCAGCCCGAACTCTGCAACTCCCGTTTGCGTTCCGACGAAGACTTTGCCATTCACGATAACGGGCGTAATGAACTTGTTACCCGCACCAAACTGATCGCGCGATCCCGCTTGGTTGCTGTTGTAGAGCTCATGGGCCAGGTTGGTGGCATCGTAGGCGTGCAACACAGCGGGATTGCTGTTCTCTACCGCCCACACGATCCCGCTGGAAGTCCCGTTTGCTGAGATCGCGGGAGACGCTCCCGGATATCCGAATGAGGTGGGGCTCTGCGAGCTCGGTGAGGCGGCTAACATCGCGTTGTTGATGGGGAAGGCCTTCAGCGGGTTGCTGACTGAGCCGTAATACACGGTTTTGTTGAAGTATGCAGGATTGGCCCACACCCCGCCGGGAAGAACTCCGTCAAGCTCCTGGTAAATCGCGCCGTCATTGTTGGGGTTGAATTTCCCCATGTTGTCGCGGTTCACAACGTAGATGTTGGAGTCTTTCCCCGCTCCTACCGCGAGGTGATGCACCTGGCCGTTGTTGTCCGTGAGATCGGGCAGCACCATTGCGCCACCCGATCCGAGGTCCTCATCGCTGTTCGATTCCTGCACTGTGTTGGACATGTTGAAGTAGTCGGCAACCGTGAGTTTCGGCGAAGTGGAAAGCTTCATGAACGCGTTTCCATAATCGCCATTTATGGGAAAGCCCTGTCCGTTGAGCGTGGTGTCGAAGGTACCATTTCCATCCAGGAAATAGATGTTGCCACTGGAGTCGCCCGCCAGTCCCGTTCCCGCCATCCAGATGGCCCCTTCGTTGCCGTTAGGAGTTACGTCAATGACCGAAGTCTGCGCCAGAGTTATGGCGTTGTAGCCCATCACCCATCCGGTGTAGGGACGGAAGTCGCAATGGGAGGTGAACGCGATGTAGATGACGCCGCCCAGCTCCAGCAGTCCTGCGCGTTCGGCGTATTGCCCAGGAGCAAAGATGACCATGCCGTTTTGGCTGCCATCGCCGCTACCGGGATAAGTTGCTTTGATTTCCGTCGGCCCTCCAAATAGCTCGGCGCCGGTTTTCAGGTCGAGCGCATGCAGGCGCTGGTGGTAATTACCGCTAGAATCCTTGGACATCGCTACCAGATACATGGCGCCGTTTGGCCCTTGCCGGCGATCAATCACTGGTGTAGCCGTGATGCCGATTTCGGGCGTGATTTGGCTGCAGCCGTGATCATCGCTGGTGGTTTCGCCGGCAGCGAGCGTGGATACTTTCCATGACTGGGTGCCGGCATCGGCGTCAAAGGCGTACGCACTGCCATGCTCGGTCACTATGAACAGGGTGTTTTGAGTGTGAGAACCTAACGGGAGGCGGTATACGTAGAGGGGTTGCGCATCGACCTTTCCGTCCACCGAGAAGAATCCGATCTTACCGAAGCTGGCGGAGTTTACGTTAGAGGGCGTGAGGACAGACTCCAGGGTGTTCTGCCCTTGACGGGTGGCGGTGTAATGATAAGTGACAACGTCGGCAGCATAGCCGACAAATCCTTGCTGGCCGACTGGATGGTCCTGACCGCCGCTTTGCATCTCCGCCGGCCTACTGCCGTGAGCTGAGAAGGGATGCAGAGAGGAAGCCCTCATCGCTCCAATGCCTGCAACTCCCAAGCCGACGACGAGTACAACGACGAAAATAAGGGTTAGCGAAGTTCGCATAGAAAACCCCACGTGGGTGAACTCACAGTTAGATGAACGTAGATGCGGGAGTACTGACTGAAGTTGTTGAAAATTCAAACGTGACACTTGTCGGCTCCCCAACCAAATTGCGAAGCAGCATTATGAACTGCTGGTTTATGCTGAATTGAACTCGAGTCGTGCTTACGACACGGCTTTAGGAGCCGGCATCTGATTGGTATAAGCCTCAGCAGTTGGAATTATCTCGATTTAGGACTGCATGAGTTGGAGGGTTCGTGATTTGTAGCGCTTGCGGATACGAAAATCAAACTGGCAATCGTTTCTGTGGAATGTGCGGCATGCCGCTGCCGCATCGTCCGCTGACCGCGCCGGGAGCGCACGGCACGCACACCTTTACTCGGGTGCCCCTCGAGAATAGGGCGCCTGCTCGTGAACCAATCGGATCTTCTGCGGAAGAAACGAGCCCTTCCGCGCCGCCAAGCCGCGGGGCAGTTATTGAGATGCCTGGGCCAGAGCCGCTGCCAGCCCGAGATTCCCATCCTTTGTCACCAGCCATGGTTCCCGAGATCCCCCTAGACGACTACGTCAAGAATTTCCGCTACATTCCGCCGGAAGATCACGGTGAGACCACTATGCTTGGCGAGACACAGGCATTGCAGAAGGAGGCTCCAGCAGTGAGCGGTACTTCCGCGCCCATCGCAACGGAAGCAACCAACGCAGCAAACAGCAATCCACTTTCTGATACCGAGGATGTTGATGAGCGGCTTGGATTGGCAGAGTTGCCTCCCAACGACGAGCGTCGCGACCGTCCGCGATTTCTGGACTTCAACGAGCCCTCGGTGCCGCCAGCGGAGCCGGAACTGCGGGTGCCAGCGATCGGGGGCCCCTCATTTCTCGGGCTGGATGACACGCCGCCGTTGACAGCGCCCTCTCCGGACAGTTTGCCGGCTGCCGAAACTAACGGGAGGGTGTGGACATGGGTCGCCGTGGCCGCTCTTCTCATCTTCGTCGCGCTCGGGGTGCTGGAATGGCGCTCGCAAGGGAACGAGACCAACTCTGGACCGGTCGAAGTCGTCAAGACGAAGGTCCGGAACATGTGGCGTGGCTCCAGCCCGGCTTCTCAGGCGGCCGGTTCGGCTGAGGGAGAGGCTGCCAAGCCCACGATGCAGGTCGAAGAACAGCCCAAGCCAACGCCGGAAGATCAGAGCGTTGCCGCAAACGCGAGCGCTCCAAGTTCGACAATGGCGGGCAATCATCGGGCGTCTGACACGAGCCCCGCGGCCAATG
>JBKQKT010000598.1:0-4965 GCA_052147365.1 Candidatus Korobacteraceae bacterium
GCTGGAGCTGCCTCTGGTCATTGACCCGTACGACGGTAAGCAATTCACCATGAGCGGCGTCGTGCTCAGCAAGAGGGTGTACCCGGTTTCGCAGATGGGACAGTTGCTGGATGCCACCCTGCTGGAAGATCGCACGCCGCTGGTGACCCAGGGATTGCAAGTCATACCCTCGGGCAGCGTTCACTTCAGCAAGACGGACCGCGCGGCGTTTTACGTTGAGGTTTATGACCCCGCGCTGGCCGGCCCCAACCCTCCCAAAGTCGGCGTCAAGATGATCGTGGTGGATCGGAAGACAGGCGAGAAAAAGATAGACACCGGAGGCGCTGCCGTTGACGCCAAAGCGGGCAGTCCACTGGTTCCGGTCGGGCTGAAGCTGCCCGTGGGTGAGCTTCCGCCGGGTTCGTACCGTCTTGAACTGACGGCAATCGACACCGCCGGAAACGTCACGCCGTCGCGCACCGCCGACTTCGAGGTGCAGTGAGCTGCGAATGCGCCACTAACTGGGGTGCCCCGGACTCTGGGTCACCAAGCGACTAGCGAGCTTGCATATTCTGCTGCGCCCGGCGAAAAGCGTAATCACTCACGTGGATCAGACCCTGGAAGGGGCGATGAATGTCAGTGATGGCTACCAGCGACAGCGCGATGAGGAGGGAAAGGGAAAGGACCTGCAAGGCATGGAGTTTCGTACTTTCTGAGCCGAACGTGCAGGAGGAAACGATGGTCAGGACCCCTCCCACCAGAAGCACGCACCAAAGCACCTTGGGAAGCCGGTAGGTGCTCTGCATCAGTCGCGTCATACGGTGCTGACTAAGGGCAATCAATTCCGAAAGCACGTGGTCTTCGGCAGTTTGCTCGGCGGGCGTTGCCGCCCGCACCGACATTGCTGCGCTCCACATCTCCTTATTGATCTCAACACTTTCCTCAGGCACCTGACCTCCGGCCATCTGCGGCCAGTCTCCATTGATTACCCCTCCGGCATAGGAGAGCGCCAAGCCCCGCAATTGTGTGCGCTGTGGCTCCGCAAGCCCATCGGCCAAATGATAGACATTCACCACCGAGTTCGACTCGAGGTCCGCGTTCAGGGTAGCCTCACCAAATGCGGTCCAAACGGCGTAGAGCATGAAGCCCATGATCACGGCATAGGTGGTGCCGAGGATGCTCAGTTGCCAGCCGATGAGCTCATTGTGAGTGCGGCGCTTTTCCCGTGGCCAGATGCGGTTCAGTGCAACCATAAACAGAAGTGAGGCGATCACTACTGCCGCAACGACAATGCAGTTTTGGGTGAGAGTCAGCATCGGTTGTGCCTTTCTGGCGGCTTCATAGTTTATAGAACTCCCGGCTGACTGTCGCGTTCGCCGATGCGGGTTGGATGGAGCCGGGAGCGGGTGCCCCGGGTCTCGCGTGTTTCGAGACCCGGGCGAAGCATCAGTGTGGGAAAGCTGTTGGTTGGACAAACTTCAGCTTCACCACGCTCCATTCGTTCAGGCTGACCGGTCCCCTCTCCTGATACGCGTATGCACGGAAGCTGCTCCACGGCCATTGCTCCGGCCTCTCCACCAGAACACCTCACCGGATTACGATGGGCATGGCACCAGAATAGAAACAAGGAAATTGGTTCGTGCTGTGATGAACGGCACAGGGTGATGGTTGATCGGGACGAAGTCCCGGGTCTCGAACACCGCGAGACCCGGGGCACCCGGCGAAGTAGTTGGGTTCTACGCTGAAGCACGCCTGCTGACAGAGGCAGGCACTGCGTCCTCGAAAATGCGTTCAAACTGAGCGAAGAAATTCCATCGCCCGGTCTCTGGATCGAGACAAGTACGTCGGAGCCTCGTTACCGAGTCGTTTGTATGGATAGGGAAACACGTAGAGTTCCCGATCGAATATGAGCATTGAATACGTCGGCTTGTGTCGAAACAGCCTTACCTCGTAAAGTCGCGTGTCATTGATTCGTACTTCGGCGTCGACAAGAAGCGGGATGAGGCCCTCAGCAGTGTGGACTGTGAAGTTGCTTTCTGGCTCGTCCCTTAGCCTAGCCTGGATGTCGACGTTGTCGAAGTCTGCCATACAGATGCGAACGCGGACACCACGCATCGCAGCGCCTTCAACGTTATTGCGAATATCCGTATTCCAAAGTGGGTTGATACCGTAAAGTGATATCTGTTCGCGGCATCTGCCAATGCTGGCCGCTATAGAGGTTTGTGTTTGCGGATTCTCGCTGCTCGGAAAGACCCAAGCAGATACCGCTCCTACCGGATCGGCTTCGGGTAAACCGAGTGCATCTGAGGCTTCTCCGAGGCGCGCTGCAACATCCTTCCAATTCAACGAAGGCTCGCGCAACCCGATGATGCGCGCTATTCGTGAGCACAATCGCCGAACCCCTTCAAGATCAGGTAAACTCACGGCCTGCCAGCCTTGAAGGGTCGGGGGCAGTTGCGTAGGATGCAAGCCCGAATGACAAACCGGAATCATCGGTTTTGCGAACGCCACTACGCCGGCCTCAAAGTTGATCCAAGGGCGATCCTTTGAGCGGTTACTCACGAGGATCAACGCAGCCGAAGATCGAATCAGAGCATCGCGGATGCCGTTTAGCCAGGCTGAGCCCTCTGGTAACGACTCTGAATCCGATGCAATAAAGACGTCGACCGCACCCACAAACATTTCTGTTAGCTCACGTTTCAGTGCGCAGGCAAGGAGAGCCTCCTCGTGGATATGGCTGATGAATATAAGAGGGCGTTCTTGAGCTGGCGTCATGAAAGCCAGTTTACGCGAGCGCCGCAATTCCGTGGAGTTCGTTACGTCAGCGTAGGGATCCGGGCGAGCTAAGAAGTTTGGCCAGCCGGGTGCCCGGCGGATGAGTCCCAGGTTTCGAGTTTCGTGCACTTTGTGCCGGGCACAACTTCAGTCACGATTCTGAGCTTGACCCAAGGCATTCCATAGCCCCACAATATTCGCGGCACGCGAGGTTGTGCATTGAAAAAGAGCGACACTTTGACGGTTCTAATAGGACTGGTAATCACTGGCGTAGGATGGCGTTACGGGGGACCGCAGTGGGGCATCTCCTTGCGATAGGCGCAGCTGCCGCTTTCCTCTTGGTGCATTTTTTATGGAAGGAGAGGGCTCCAACCAGCGCATTTCCCGCCCAGACCATAACCGATAGCTTCAAACAAAGCACCTCTGGAAGTACGGTCACTGCCCCGATAACACCCTCAGCTAAAATAGAACAGCACATCCACTTTCCCACCACACCTACCAAAGCTGAACCAAAGTCCACCAAAATTCAGCCATCACCTAATATTGAGTTCATCAAGTCGCATACCCAAAGAGTGGGTATAACCGACGGCGGAATGTTTTTTATACCAACCCGCGAGTTTGACCGAGCTAACCCATTGGCCGCGCTAGCATGTTTTCGCAACGAACCGAGAGGTGATGCAACGATACCAGATGCTTATAATGTACGCGCTCAAGTCTTATATAGGGACCAGAACGACACCGAGATTGATGATATACCGAGCGCTTGCTGGATAGACGAAGGAAGTACGTCGGTAAGCTTGCCTTTAGGTACTACGAAGTGCTTGATCCTGATGCTTATGCTAGAGGACGGTAGGATACGCGTACCTTGGAATGGAGATAGATTCACCGACTTTAGGGTCGGTCAAATATCAACTATTGAGGTACGTCTAATTAGCAAGAACAAAGTGCTCATTTCGTCAAAGCTTGCGTTTGCGGATGATAATTATTCCATAGATGCAATCCAGCTGCCTTGATCAGCATTCAACATGACGGGTGGCCCACTGTTTCCGAAAGGATGTTCAACCTTGGGGTGCCCTACTCCCTCGGCTACGCTCAGGACAGTCTTCTTGCCTGCTTTTGGCGAGAGAGTGGGTCCTCGACCTTCGGGTGACTTCTGCATCATTCTTCCCCGATTCCCAATTCGGGAATTAGCAAACCCAATTGTTCATGCGTCACAGACATCTTGATCCCGCTGCGCTAGCGTCAGCTTGAGTCGAACCATACGGTCGGCACTCCAGATTCTGTGGTGCGCCGAGCGTGTGGCTTTTTGTTTTATGGCGAAGGAGGGCAATTTCACTTTGGTGTAGCGGGTGGAGCACCGCTTCAGCGGTGCATTTATGAAGCGCTTTCGATTCCGGCTTTAGCCGCTGCGGTAAAGAAAACCCAATTACCTCAGGCGCTAAAGCGCATAGCTAAACAAGCCGCTTTTCTGCACGCCTGAAAGGCGTGCTCCACCCAACCCCTTCGACGCACTCAATAAAAGACCGTTAGATCGCCGAGGAGCTCTTATGGCTGTTAAGTTTTGTCACCACTTAAAGCAAGACGGAACGATGTGCCAGTTGCTCGCCTTGCGTAGGCGCCTCTACTGCCATTTTCATGAGGAGGCCAGGCATCGCCTGCGGAGACGCATGAGAAATCTGCGGCGGGGGCAGTCATGAAGCCTTTCAAGTACTGCCGCCACGTCAAGGAAGATGGCGTCCCTTGCGGCTCACCCCCGCTGCGCGGCGAGAACTACTGCCACTTCCATCTGCGCTACAAGGGATACCCCGCTGCGCCCCTGGAACCGGCGCCGCCTCGGAGGATTGCACTTTACCCGCGGCATGGTCTTCAACCTGAAGGCCGCACAGGCCGCCCTGAAACGGGTGGAGAAGTTGCTGTCGTCCTGAACCTGTTCTGACCCGCAGCGGGCTCGCCTCATCCGGTGCGCCCTGCAAATGATGGTCTCTAATCTGCGCTATATGCAGCAGAAGGGTGAGACCGGCGGGCCAACTTCCCGTCGGCTAGGAGTCCCTAAGGAGACATAAACCCAATAGAAGGAGTATTTTGCAACTAAGACCGATGGAACGCTAGCGCGCAACCGGTTTCCATTTGTTGAGGAACGCCAGCACATCTTCCGGGGCGAGTGCGCGCGCCTTCTCGAACTCGCCGCCCTGCTGGCTGTAGAGGAGCTTG
>JBKQKT010000599.1:0-4038 GCA_052147365.1 Candidatus Korobacteraceae bacterium
GCAGACGCTGCCCATCTCACGGCTGGCGATGCAGATCTACGAGTATCTGCCGCATCCCGAAGCGGCGCAGACGCCGGCAGCAGGCGTGCTGGGCGGAATCGTCGGCGGGCTCATTAGCGGACAGTGACGAAGAGCGGTGAACGGTGGACGGTGAACAGTGCGCAGTGAACCGTCGTTGCTGCGCATCAAACCGGTAAGTAAGGATCGGAAAGCATGAATCAATCCGCGGAGACGAAGCAGGCCGCGCAGAGCAAGCATAACGTCCGCGGACACATCGTGTTCTTCTTTGCCCTGGCGCTGGCGCTCTACGTGGCCTGGCTGATTCGCGGGATGCTGGCGCTGTTTTACGTTTCGGCGCTTTTTGCGGTGGTGCTTTCGCCGGTGGTGCGGGCCACGTCGCGGATTCGCATTGGCCGATGGAAGCCGTTTCACGGATCGACGGCCATCCTCATCCTGCTGCTGGCCGTGGCGGGCGCGTTCGCGCTGTTCGGATTTTTCGCCTTGCCGCCGGTCATCAACGACCTTCAGGCCCTCACCGGCGAACTGCCGGGCCGTGTTCCAGCAATCCTGGCCAAGATCAGAGAGGTTCCCTACGCCGATCGCCTTGACGCCGAGGATGTGATTGCCTGGATTCAGCGCGGGCTGAGCGGCGGGGCAGCGTACCTGCTGACCTCGTTCAAGACGTGGGCGAGCGCGCTGGTTGAGATCATTGCGGGCTTTGTGCTCACGCTCTATTTCATTCTCGAGGGCGACACCGCGTACCGCTGGTTTCTTTCGTTCGTCCCCGCGCAACCGCGGCAGCGGCTGGACCAAACACTGCAACGCGCAGCCGGCCGCATGGAGAAGTGGCTGGTGGGCCAGCTGAGCCTGATGCTGATTCTCGGCACACTGAGCACCATCGTCTACCTTTTGCTGGGCGTGCGCTACGCCTACGTGCTGGGCGTCCTGACCGGCCTGCTCAACCTGATCCCAGTCCTGGGCGCCGCCGTTTCTCTTGTGCTGGCCATGCTGGTGGCGGCCATTGACAGTTGGGGCCGCGTGCTGGGCGTGGTCATCTTCTTCGCTGTGTACCTGCAGATTGAAAACTCCTGGCTGGCTCCGCGCATCATGCGGAGCCGCGTTCAACTGCCGGCGCTCGCAGTCTTCGCCGCGCTGCTGCTCGGCTCGGAGCTCGGCGGCATTGCCGGAGCGATGGTCGCGATCCCAACGGCGGTGCTGGTGAGCGTGCTGGTGGACGAATACCTGGTGCACAAACCGGCGGAGTGAGCGCGGTTAGCGGGGTTAGCGGCGCTGAACGGTGGGGTGTGGGCCGCGAGTCGAGGAAAAGTGAAGGAGTGAAAGAGTGAATGAGTGAATGGGTGAGAGAGTGAAGGAGTGAATAAAGTGAATCAAGTGAGAGAGTTAAGGAGTGAGTGCGCACGCTTTGCAAATGAGGGGGTCGCGCGTTGATTCCAAACGGGTTGTGGGGCATAAATTGCATATAATCGGACACATATTTTCGATGATTCCGAGAACGGTTTGTTGATTCTAAACGAGTTAATTGGCGAAAAACAGGCGAAACATCCCAAATTTTTTCTTACATTATTTTTCCGTTTTGCGGATGAGCTTCTAGGTGCGCTGGCGGCGGTGATCGTGGGAGTGGTTTTGCATGTCATGAAGAATCCTATTCACCTTCAAGGGTAGCGAAATCGTGGAATTAATCGGCAAACTTCAAAAAAGAATTTGCGGAATGTTTTCAGTGGGTTGGGGCGTGATGGGAAGGGCGAGGGGCTTGACAGCGCAGCGGGGACGGCGGAGCCAGTGGCGGGATGATGGAGGCGGTCGCGGTCATTGCGGTTGCGGAGCGCGGGGTTGGTTGTGGTATGGGCGTTTCTCGGGATTGATATCTGAGCGGTCAGGTCCTTGTGTAAGTGACTTGGCGATTTGGCACCAGCTGATAATTGCGCATCGCGACATCTGCATTAATGACTCTTGAACAGGCATCGTTAGCCGGACTTTTGAGGAGTCGAGCCAAGCCTCAGCCATCCGCTGCCTTCGAGAACAGCCGTCTTCTCTTTCAGCCGTCACTTTTTATTTGACAATATCTTGTATTGCAGGATATATTGAACTCGTGACCATAACAACGGGTTTGGGTGACGACAGGCTGTCCCGTGAAAAAAGACGAACACAGCTCTTCAAGGGCGTCGCAGAGCTGGGTCTTCTGCGTGTGTTGCGCGACGGTCCTGAGTACGGACTGCGGATTCTTGATCGGCTTCGAACCGAGGGAGGTCTGGATATTGCCGAAGGAACGTTATATCCCCTCCTGTATCGACTTGAGAAGAATGGGTTGATCACGGCAGAGTGGCGCATTTTCGAGGATGTTTCGCACCCAAGGAAGTATTACGCGTTGACGGCCGTGGGTGCCGTCGAACTAAGGACCCAAACGGAGGACTGGCTTGCGATCAGCGTCAAGCTCCATGCATTTTTGATCCGAGGTGACCAGTGATTAGCCCTTTCGCAAGCACACAGGAAAGCGCGTGGTTCAAGAGGTTTGAGGCCGCTCTCAGCGGGTTGCCTACGGAGGACAGCCGGGAGATCGTCCGCGAGCTTCGTGAGCATTTGCATGAGCGTATCAGCCAGGGACACGATGTTGAGCAGATGCTCGGCGCCTTTGGGGATGCTTCTGCCTACGCTAGAACTTTTATCGACGAATATTCCCTGACTCGCGCACGCGACAGTAGGCAGACGCTAAGGATGTTCGCCACGGTTGCGAGCTTCGCGCGACGTAGCCTGATCGCCTGTATCGGTCTCTTATTCGCTTCTGTCTTCGCGCTGCTCATTACCAGCAGTCTTGTCTGCCTGACAATCAAAGTCGTTCGACCTGATCGGGTAGGCCTTTGGGTAGATTTGCCACTCGGCGCGCAGCACCGCTATGTGCATAGCGGACCAGAGAGTATTCCTCTCCGCCTGGGCAGGGATCACATCCAGTTCGGCTACTCAAATCCACGGCCTCAGGCTCCGGAAATTCTAGGAACATGGATCTATCCCTGCCTGCTTGCATTGGCTTTGCTCGGATACATGGGTTTGCGCTTCACACTATTTCGCACCCTGAACAAGCTTTCGGGGAGACGAGGATGAACGCCTGCGCTCGATACGCTGCCACTTCGCCGGCGATGAGTTTTCCTCCTCTTGCGCCGAAGGAACCAAACCAAAGAACTGCGATTGTGGACGCGATGCGTGGTTGGGCGCTGCTGAGTGTTGTTCTTGTGAACTATGCCATCTTCTATTCGTTCGACGCAGTCATAAAGATTCCTGCAGGTGATGTGACGAGCAGGACACTGAAATTCATCGTTCAGTTATTCTTTCAAGCCAAGGGCTGGACTCTACTCTCCCTTTTGTTCGGGTACGGATTCTCCGCGCTGATGTCGAACATCTCCAGAAGCGACCGCAGCGATCTTCGTGCGCTGCGGTTGTATTGCCGTCGTATGTTCTGGCTGCTGGTATTCGCTGTCATAAACTCCGGTATTTACTGCGGCGATATATTGAAGGACTACGTCATCATTGGGCTGGTGATCTCAGTCTTTTATCGTGCACCCAGGAGAACCTTCCTCATCTTGGCGGTTACCTGTCTAATCGCCTTCCCGGCGCTCATTCCGCTGAGCAGGGCCGTTCACATCGTGACGCCGGTACCGGATCCACCTCTGGGCCTTTATTTGAGTCACAACATCTGGGATGTTCTTCGCTTTGGGCTTCTGTCGGGAATCCACATTCTTCTGTCCTTTCCCAAGTACTTCGACTGGAACCTTGTGATGTGGACATGTGGTTTTCTAGGCGCCTTCCTCCAAAAAAGTGGCTACTTCGAGCGGCTCACCTATGATCGGCGGCCACTTTGGCGCAGTCTCTGGGTCTCCGCTCTTGCCGCTATGCTGCTGCCAGCTCTCAATTCTGGTTTCGTTAGATTGGGATGGCATATCGAGCGCTACTACGACGCATATATGTGGTTTGAGCTGTCGCTGATGGTGTTTTTCTCATCGGCCGTTTGCTGGGCATTTCTCAAGT
>JBKQKT010000600.1:0-4597 GCA_052147365.1 Candidatus Korobacteraceae bacterium
CGCCACTCCTTCCAGTTATTCTGCTGACGACATGGGCTCTAAGCAACGTTACCGGGGTCACACAGTGAGCTCAGCTCCACTAAGAGCGCAAATGTAAGTGTGGGGATTCGGCGATGGCGTGCTTAGAAACGGACTTGGTAGTCTTCGCGGCTCGCATTGGTCGCGCCGCCACTGGCTTCAGCCAGAGCAATGCCATGAGAGCAGCGATGATGTCGCAGGCGATCATTACGTAGAACACCGGGACCCAAGAGCCACTCCTCAGCATCACATATGCAGCCACCGGAGCGGAAAATATGGCTGCTGTGCCTTTCGCGGTGTAGACGATGCCGTAGTTCGTCGTGGCCCATTTTCTGCCGTAAAGGTCTGCCGTGAGGGAGGGAAACAGCGAGAAAATCTCACCCCAGGCAAAAAACACCACGCTGGACAACAGGATGAACATCACCGGCCGGTGAATGGTCTGCAACCACCCGTATATCGCCAGACCCTCGATGAGGAAAGCGGTGAACATGGCGTTCTCCCGGCCAATATGGTCGGAGATCCAGCCCCACAGAGGACGGGTCGCACCATTTACGATGCGGTTCAGCTGAATCGCCAGAATTGCTGCCGACATCCCCCAGGCAATAATAACCTTGTCCACTTTGTAGAAGTCGGCAATCTCCGCGAGTTGCGAAGTGACGACCAGGCCGCCGAACGCCACCAACGTCATCATGACGTATATAAGGTAAAAAGATGGTTGTTTGAGCATCTCCTGCCAATTCATGTCAGTGGTGACTTGATGGACTCTGGCGACAGGCTTCCACGCCTTTGGTAGCCATCCTTTCGGTGGTGCCACGATAAACATCGCCACAAAGGTCACGACGATGCCCTGCGCGATGCCCCAAAAGATGAACGCGTGTTGATAGCCGGAAGCTTTAATCATTTTCTCGATCGGAGCGACGGTCACTGTGGTGCCGATGCCATAGGCGCCGGATACAATGCCCGTACAAAGACCGCGGTGGTCGGGAAACCACTTCAACACGTTGCCGGTACAGCCGCCATAGACGGCGCCGGCTCCAATTCCACCGATCGCGTACCAGATGTAGAGCCCTGTTGTCGTGCAGGAATAGCCGGAACCGATCCAGCCAGCGCCCACCAGCAGGCCGCCAATGCCGATGATCAGCCGCGGCCCAAGACGATCAACCAAGTAGCCTTCGAATGGAACCAGCCAGGTTTCGCAGAAGATGAATGCGGCAAATGCGATTTGAACCGCAGCCAAGGTCGTATGCAGGTTTGAGGCTAGCGGGGTGGTGAAGAGCGTCCAGGCATATTGCAGGTTCGCGATCGCCATCATGGCGATTATGCAGGCGCACATTTGAACCCAGCGGTCGACGATCCTGGGTTGCGCGCTAGCCGGGGCCGTAGATATGTGCGCCACGGCAGTCCCAATACTGGGCATAAGCCTTTCCTACCCTTAGGTTTTCGTTCCAAACAGCAAGCTGGGGGTGCCCCGTTCGGGCGGGGACTGCGATTGGACTCAGACCCTGAGAGTAAGGGGAGAAACTCCTAACCTGTTAGATCTCCTTAGGTCATGAACATTTGGTCTGCTAGATACCAAAGCAATGCTGCGTGCGCAGCGTTCGAGCAACTGAGCTTTATCGCAAATCTTTGACTTTCTTTCTCACTGCCGCGAGCAGCGGGGAGGACAGTTGGGAATAGCCTTCCTGGACTGCAAACTGCTGGCCATCCGTGTATATCCAATCCAAGAGATCGCCCAAGGCGGCTGCACGAGCAGCGTCCAGCGCTGTCCAGAGAAATGTAGAAATCATCGCAACACAAGCGGCTTTTTAGCCGCTGCGGGGCGCACTTTCAACGCTTCCCACAACGCCAGCAATGGATAGCAGACACTCGGTCTTCACTCCTCGAGAATAGCTACGGCGCTCATTGCACCGTCAGTGAAACCGAAGTCGTGTGCTGTGTCCCGTTGGCATTGCCTGTGATCGTCACCGTGTAAGACCCCGCCGGAGTTCCCGAGTTGCCGCCATTCCCTCCAGAGGCGCCACAGGCCGCTTGCAGCAAGCATCCGCCGATCACCAGGAAAACGAGACAGAAACTCATCAGTTTTTTCCGGCCTGACTGATTGAGTCCAGCCCCGCCAAACAACATAGCCGGGATCATCAGGGCAAGCGCAAACAGCGGCCCCGTGCGGTGCCTTTCAGTTGGCGGCGCCAATGCTGCCTGTGGCCCGATGGTGGCCACGGTGAGAGTCGCCGTGCCTGTGCCATTCTCCACCGTGATTGCGCCCAGCGAACAAGTAGCCGCCGGGTTTACCACCGGAGAGACGCTGCAACTTAGCGTCGGACTCGACGGGTTCATTCCGCCTACCGGGTTGATGGTAATCGTCGATTTCGCCGATGCTCCCGGCGCGATCGAGGACGGCGACAGCGTCGAGGAGGTCAGGCTGAAGTTGGGAGCAGTGACCACCAGAGTCACAACGCCCGAGGTGCTGCCGTTGAAGTTTCCATCCCCGCTGTACGTCGCGGTAATGCTGTGGCTTCCCGCAGCGAGCGTGGAGATCGAGAACGTAGCGATCCCGCTTCCGTTCACGGGGGATGTGCCGAGTTGCGTCGTCCCGTCCAGGAAGCTGACCGCCCCTGTCGGGGTGCCGGCGATTCCCGGCGTGACCGTAGCCGTGAAGGTTACTGTCTGGTTCAGGTTGGGTGAAGCGGGATTCGCAATCAAGCCCGTCGTTGTGTTTGCCTTTTGCACTACCTGATTCAATACGGGCGATGTGCTCGGATCGTTATTGGCGTCTCCGCTGTAGACTGCTGTGATGCTCTGCGTCCCCACACTGAGCGTGGAGGTCGTGAACGTCGCGACTCCCGCTCCGTTCAATACTAACGTTCCCAGAATCGTTGTTCCGTCCACAAACTTCACGGTTCCGGTGGGCGTTAAACCGACAGCTGAACTTACCGTCGCCGTGAAGGTGACAGACTGGCTCTCAGTCGAAGGGTTTAACGAAGAGGTCAGTGCCGTGCTGGTGTTGCCCTGCTGCACCACCTGGCTCAATGCTGGCGAGGTGCTGCCGCTGAAATTGCCGTCTCCGCTGTAAGCGGCGGTGATGTTGTGCGTCCCCACACTCAGGGTTGAGATCGAGAACGTGGCGACGCCGCTCCCGTTGACGGGCGAAGTACCGAGGGTATTCGTTCCGTCGAGGAAAGCTACCGAGCCTGTTGGCGTGCCCCCGGCACTCCAACTCAGCGTCGCCGTGAAAGTCACGGACTGGCTATCGGTGGATGGGTTCAGCGAAGAACTGACCGCCGTCGTCGTGCTCGCCTTTTGCACGACCTGACTCAAAACCGGCGAAGTGCTGCCGCTGAAATCGGCGCTTCCGTTATAAACCGCGGTTATGCTATGCGTTCCCACGCTCAGGGTGGAAATGGAGAACGTGGCGATTCCACTTCCGCTTAGCGTTGAGGTCCCGAGCGCTGTCGTTCCGTCCACGAAAGTCACTGTGCCCGTCGGTGTGCCGCCCAGGCTGCTAACGCCGGACGTAAAAGTCACCGACTGGTTATAGCTGGACGGGTTCAGCGACGAATTCAGTGTGGTCGTCGTCGTCGCCGTGTTCACTGTCTCAGTCAGCACTGCCGAGGTGCTGGGCTTGTAATCCGTATTTCCGCTGTAGCTCGCCGTGATCGCGTTCGCGCCCATCAGGAGCGTGGTTGTGCTCAACGTTGCCTGGCCGTTGCCGACCGCCGCACTGCCAAGACTAGTCGTGCCGTCGTAGAAGGTCACAGTTCCGGTAAGTGGGCCCGCGTTGAAGGCGGAGGCGACCGTCGCTGTAATGGTCACCGACTGGCCAAAGCTCGCCGGATTAGGCGAGGCAGAAACCGCGGTTGTGGTGGCGGAGACAAATCCAGTGGAAATGTTCAGCAAAATGGTAACGCCGCCGACGGCAAGATCCGGCCTTCCATCGAGGTTGAAGTCGCCGACTGCAATGCCAGGGCCGCCTGCGCCTAAAGTGTACGGCGTTTTGAACGTTCCATCGCCATTGCCCAAGAGAAGCACATTGCCCGCACCCGAGGCCACATCCAGTTTGCCATCGCCGTTGAAGTCCGCCACGGCAAGCGACTCGATGCCGGGCAACTCAGGCGTAGAAGTGATCAGTGCAGTCTGGAACGTCCCATCGCCGTTGCCCAGCAACACACTTACCGAACCATTCGTGCAGTTGCTGCTGCTGAAGCACTGGTTTGCCACCACCAAGTCGGGTTTGCCGTCGCCGTTTACATCGGCCACTGCCACGGACAAGGCATCCTCCCCGCCCGAGCCGTAACTGACTGCGGTTTGGAATGTTCCATCGCCGTTGCCCAGCAACACACTTACCGAACCATTCGCGCAGTTGCCGCTGGCGCACACGTTCGCCAGCAGAAGATCAGGCGTGCCGTCGCCGTTTACATCGGCCACTGCCACGGAATAGGCATCCACCCCACCCGAGCCGTAGCTGACCGCGGTCTGGAAGGTGCCATCGCCGTTGCCCAGCAACACACTTACCGAACCATTCGCGCAATTGCTGTTGCTGGCGCACACGTTCGCCACCAGCAGGTCGGGCTTGCCGTCGCCG
>JBKQKT010000601.1:0-13884 GCA_052147365.1 Candidatus Korobacteraceae bacterium
GAACGGGCGTTCTGACAGACGCCCCTTTACGATGCTGGCGACGCGGTCAATAGCGGTGGCGTCCTCGACCGATGTGCCGCCGAATTTCATGACGATCACGGCCGCACCCGGGGTCCCCAACGAGCGCCGACTTTGCGCTCGTCGGGGTGGAGCACCACCGTCGAAAAATGTGGGAGGTCGTCCGTCACGACAGGTAGCCTTGCGCCTTAAGGAGTTCGGCGTTGAGCAGGGCCGCGCCTGCCGCGCCGCGGATGGTATTGTGCGAGAGCACGGTGAACTTGTAGTCCAGCACACCGCACGGACGCAGCCGCCCCACGCTTACCGTCATGCCGTTGCCGCGCTCAACATCGAAGCGCGGCTGCGGGCGGTCAGGCGCACCGTCATAGACGATCGGCTGCGACGGCGCCAGCGGCAACTGGAGCTGCTGCGGAGTTGAGCGAAAGCCGTTGAACGCCGCGATGATTTCGGCGGGATTCGCCTTCTGCCGCAGCTTTACGGAAACCGACTCGGTATGGCCGTCTTCGACGGCAACCCGGTTGCAATGCGCTGTCATGCTGAACCCGGCCGGCTCAACCTGGCCACCGTTCAACCGCCCGAGGAGTTTGCGCGTCTCCTCTTCCATCTTTTCTTCTTCTTTGGCGATGTAAGGGATGACGTTGCCCAGGATGTCCAGCGAGGCCACGCCGGGATAACCCGCGCCGCTCACCGCCTGCATCGTAGTGACGAAGATCGACTCGATGCCGAATTTTTCATGCAGCGGCGCCAGCGCAACAACCAGTCCGATCGCAGAGCAGTTGGGGTTGGTCACGATGTAGCCGCCGGATTGTCGCCGCCAGCTCTGGCACTGAAGCAGTTTGAGATGGTCCGCGTTCACCTCGGGTATGACCAGCGGCACGTCCTTCTGCATGCGGAATGCGCTGGAGTTGCTGACCACAGCGCAGCCGGAGGCAGCGAACTGAGGCTCCAACTCGCGCGCAATGCCTGCGTCCAGCGCGGCAAAGATCACGCGTGGCGCACCCTCCGGCGAGGCGTTGGACACCTGCATGCCGCGCACGCGTTCGGGGATCGGCGTCTTCAAACGCCAGCGTACCGCGTCGCCGTAGGCTTGCCCGGCGGAGCGATCAGAAGCCGCCAGCCACGCCACCTCGAACCAGGGGTGGGTTTCGAGCATCTGGATGAAGCGCTGGCCGACAACTCCGGTAGCGCCAAGAATTCCGACGGAAATCTTCTGTTGCGACATCGTAGTTTAAGAAAACTAGTTTACAACACGCGAACGAAGTATCAGCCACGCGCGCGGAAAAGGACTGACCTTCCAACATGACGTCGCTGCGCTGCTAGAATCGACTCTTCGCCATGCCATCACCGTCGCCGCAATCGACCGCTGTCCTCCGCGATGCCGTTCCCATGCTCGACCTCAAGCGTCAATACGAGAGCATTGCGGATGAGGTGAAAGCCGCCATAGAGCGCGTGCTGACGTCGCAGCATTTCATTGGCGGCGCGGAACTGGAGGGCTTCGAGCGCGAGTCTGCGGAATACCTGGGCGTCCGCGCCAGTGTGGGTTGCAATTCCGGCACAGACGCTCTTTGGCTGGCTCTGCTGGCTGTGGGAGTAGGGCAGGAGACTAGCGTCGTCACGACGCCGTTCAGTTTCTTTGCTTCGGTCAGTTCGATCGTGCGCTGCGGAGCCACACCGGTGCTCGCCGATATCGATCCCGCCACGCTGAACCTGGATCCCCGTGCCGCGGAAAGCGCGTTGAAGCGGGCGCGTTCACACAAGCCCCGAGCCATGATGCCAGTCCATCTTTATGGGCAGTGCGCCAACATGGACGAGTTCGACCGCATCGCCGGCGAGCACAAAGCTGACATCATTGAAGACGCGGCGCAGGCCTTCGGCGCGAAGTGGCGCGAAAAGAAGGCTGGCGCGCTGGGAAAAGTCGCGGCATTCAGCTTCTATCCCACGAAAAATCTGAGCGCGTACGGCGATGGTGGATGCATCACCACCGATGACGAGGAACTGGCGGCACACGTTCGGCGGCTGCGTAACCACGGCAGCCGGCAGCGCTATTACCACGAAGAGATTGGCTGGAACAGCCGCCTCGATGTGATGCAGGCGGCGGTGCTGCGCGTGAAGCTCAGGCACCTTGACGACTGGAACCAACGGCGCCGCATGCTGGCCTGCCGCTACCACGGGTTGCTGGCGAATGCGGGCCTTGTGCAAACCGGCGCGCAATCCGTGACCTCGCGGGCGCCGATTGTGCTTCTGGCGTCGCTTCCCGAGGCCTATCACATCTACCATCAGTACGTGATCCGCGCGTGGCGGCGCGATGAGCTACGAAGTTTCTTGACTTCGCAGGGTATTGGCACCGAGATTTACTATCCCGTTCCACTGCATTTGCAGGAGTGCTTCACATATCTGGGATACAAAGCCGGCGATCTGCCCGAGTCAGAGCGCGCCGCGAAAGAAGTCTTGGCGCTGTCCATGTTTCCCGAGTTGCGCGAAGACGAACAGCAGCGCGTGGTGGGAGCAATCGCGGAGTTCTACAGCCGCTAGCTGAATCTACTTGTGCTTCTTGTGCGCATGGGTCGGCGCCTGCTTCTGCGCGTGCCGCGCAGTTTGCGCGGTCTGGCGCTTAGCCCTTTCCGCAGCCTCTTCTTCCGGAGTTAGCACCTTTCGCACGATTGGGCCGTTCAGCTTGTAGGTAATGTCCACCAGTTTGCCATCGTCGGTCTCTTTCCGGATGGTGAAGGTCGGCAGGTCGCCCTCCTTACCGAAGACCTCGTGGCCGGTCTTAACTGGCAAAAAACCTTCCAGGTTGCGCTCGCGGTAAGCGGTCTCATAGTGGTGATGGCCCTTGCCCCAGGTAAAAACACGAATCTGGTTGTAGTCCCAGGCTAACCCGTCCTTGGGCTCGTTCAGCAGTACGAGATATTGCGCCACCTGCCGGTCTCCGTCCTGCACGGTGTTCAGCACAAAGTAGCCCATGATACGTTGGCCCTCAGCATACTGGGCGACCTCGACCGGGATGTCGAGGTCCACCATGCGCAGCAGCACCCAGCCGACACGGCCGGCAGGATTGCGCACTAGATACCAATCTTCCATCACCGGCTTGGGAGGCGCGGCTTCCTTGCCTTTGGCCGCGTTTGGCGAGTTCTGGGCCGGCTTGGCTGCCGGAGCCGGTGACGGCTGCGCTGGTTTCGCTTCCGGCGCCGGCGATGGCTGGTTGGGCGGACTTCCCGGCGGAACCGCCTGCGGTTTTGCTTGTGTGCCGCCTTTGCCGGCTGGCGGCGGGTTGGCGGCCGCAGCCTTCGGCGGGTTCTTTAGCGCGGTCGCACGCTTCAGGATGTCAACCTTCTCGCCATCTTTGAGTTGATAGAGGTGCTCGCCCTCGCGAGCGGGCGTGTCGTGCATGTTCAGTTCAGCTCGCGTGGTGCCGTGGGCCTGTACCGGCTGGCTGGCTTCGTCTTTCTCAAGCTTCTGGAAGGCGTCGTAAACCTCCTGTGTGACGAGGCTGCGTTCCTCGATCCAGCCCTCCTGTCCGGCGTCGGTGCGCACGCGCAGGAACCGACGCTGTTTCTCCAGCACCTCGACACGGTCACCGTTATGCACGGTCCCGATCTTGTTGTACATGGTGGCAACGCGGTCGCGAAGGCTGGTTTCGGGCGCAGAAACATACATGTACTGGTGCTGCACCAGCGTGGCGCGTTTGCAGGCGGAAGTCGCCGCGCATAAAGCAAGCGCAGTTACCAACAACAGAATTCGAGTGAGATGAGAACGGGAAGATTTCACCAGCAACACAGAACACTATAAATCAGTGGGATAGTGGTCAGTGGCTAATGGATAGTAGCAATGCAGATTCGACTTGATCCTACAACAGAGACGTGACGAATAGTTCTCAGCTACTGACTGCCATCTGAGGCTTCGCCGCGTAGTGCGAGTCCACGTAGTCGTCGAGGATCTTGATGAACTCGGCGACGATGTGATCGCCCTTCAGCGTCAGCATCAGACGGCCATCAACATACACCGGAGCTTTGGGCTCCTCGAACGTTCCCGGCAGCGAGATGCCGATGTTGGAGTGTTTGGACTCTCCGGGACCATTGACCACGCAGCCCATGACAGCGACTTTCATCTCTTCCACGCCCGCGTAGCGCGTCTTCCATAGCGGCATCTGGTCGCGCAGGTAGCCCTGGATCTGCTCCGCCATCTCCTGGAAGAAGGTGCTAGTGGTGCGTCCGCAGCCGGGGCAGGCGGTGACCTGCGGTGTGAAGCTGCGAATACCGATGGACTGCAGCATCTGCTGCGCCACCGTGACCTCTTCCGTCCGGTCGCCGTTGGGCGCAGGCGTGAGCGAGACCCGGATAGTATCGCCGATACCTTCCTGCATCAGCACTGCCATGGCTGCCGTGCTGCTCACGATGCCCTTCGCTCCCATGCCCGCCTCGGTTAGACCAAGATGCAGCGGATATTCGCATCGGCGTGCCAACTCGCGATAGACATCGATGAGGTCCTGCACGCCGCTCACTTTGGCGCTGAGGATGATCTGGTCCCTGCGCAGGCCATACTTCACCGCCAGTTCCGCCGACCGCAGCGCGCTTTGTACCATGGCTTCCATGGTCACGTCGCGAGCGTCCTTCGGCTCGTCAAGCTTCGAATTCTCGTCCATCAGCCGTGTCAGCAACGCCTGGTCGAGCGAGCCCCAGTTAACACCGACGCGCACCGGTTTATCGTTCTCGATCGCCACTTCGATCATCGTGCGGAAGTTATCGTCGTCCTTCTTGCCGATGGAGACATTACCGGGGTTGATACGGTATTTGGCCAGCGCGCGAGCGCATTCGGGATACTTCTTCAGCAGGATGTGCCCGTTGTAGTGAAAGTCTCCGATGATGGGCACCGGAATGGCGAGGCGATCGAGGCCGTCCACGACGAACGGCACGGCTTTGGCGGCGGCGTCATTGTTGACGGTGACGCGCACCAGTTCCGATCCGGCACGGGACAAAGCGGCACATTGCCGAATAGTGCCGTCAATGTCGGCGGTATCGGTGTTGGTCATGGATTGCACCACAATTGGTGCATCACCGCCTACCCGGACGCCGCCAACTGTCGCTGTATACGTTTTTCTGCGCTGAATATGGGCCATACAGGATGTAGGAAAAGTGTAACACGCACCGTCATGGCGGATGCTGCTGACCCAGGGAGGTTCCTGCTAGCGGATGCGATTCTAGAGCATCTAACTTATTGGAACTACAGGCCGTCAGCCGTTGAAATCAAGTTAGAGAGCTCTCCGGCCATTTCCGAGTGGACTTTATTGGTGGGACGCAGGAGAATAACAGCAGAATAAAAAGATTGAGCGGAGAACAAGCAGGCCCGATTTGGGTTTATAACAGGGCTTAGGGTAATGGCGGCAGGCGCCGTGTCGCGCAGGTATTCGGCCCCGGAAGGTGTTCACCATGCGTTCGGTATTTCGCTACCTCTCTTGTGCGGCCATTACGCTCGCGCTAGCTTCGGCCGGCGTGGCCCAAAACTCAAGTTCAAATCCGAGCCCTAGTCCGAATCAGACTTCCAGTTCAACCCAGGATACGGGTCAAGGTCAGTACGCCCCCGACAAGCCCGACAAAAATGCTCCTGCCCCCAGCACGATGAACAACATTGACGCCATTGGGAATCGCAATGTCGGTTGCAATCAGGGCGTGGGCAACTGGTACTCGCTGGACAAGCAGGTCGCCATGGGGCGGCAGTATTCGCAGTATGTCGAGAAAAGCGCCAAGCTGGTCAGCGATCCGCTGGTCACCGAATATGTGAACCGGCTTGGGCAAAACCTGGTGCGGAATTCGGATGCGAAGGTGCCCTTCACCATCAAAGTGATTGACACCGACGAACTCAACGCGTTCGCGCTTCCGGGCGGTTTCTTCTACGTCAATTCGGGCTTGATCCTGGCCGCCGATAACGAAGCCGAACTGGCCGGAGTGATGGCCCATGAGATCGCCCATGTCGCTGCCTGCCATGTGGCCCGCGAGCAGACGCGCGGCAACATCGTTAACCTGGCGAGCATCGCGCTCATCTTCGTCCCTGGCGGCTGGGCCGTGTACGAGGCCGAGCAGGCCGCGTTGGGCATCGGCGTTCCTCTGACCTTCATGAAGTTCTCACGCATGTTTGAGTCGCAGGCCGATTTCCTGGGCATGGAATACATGTACAAGGCGGGCTACGATCCGCAGTCGTTCATCTCCTTCTTCGAGAAGATCGAGGCGCTGGAGAAAAAGAAGCCCGGCACGATCGCCAAGGCGTTCGCTTCTCACCCCATGACCGATGATCGCGTTGCGGCAGCGCAGAAGGAGCTGAAGACGGTGCTTCCGCCGCGGCCGGAATACGTGGTTGACACCTCCGAGTTCCAACAGGTGAAGTCGCGCCTGGCCTCGATTGAGAACCGCCACAAGCTGCAGAACGACAAGGACAACAAAGACCGTCCGACGCTTCGTCGCGCAACGGCCGACAATCCATCGAGCGGCAGCGGAAGCGATAGCGGTGGCACCACCCAGACAGACGACGATCGCCCAACTCTCAAACGTAACGACGGTTCAGGTTCGGGCCAGTCGTAACCTGCAACTGATTTCCCGTGATCAAGAAGGCTCCCGCTGACCGGGAGCCTTTGGTGTCTTTGGGATTGCGTGCGCTTAAGGCAGCCGTTGCGCCAGTCCTGGCAAGGCCTTCATCAGGTCGTTATAAATGACCACCGCGAAGAAGAGGATCAGGAAGACGAACGCGGTCTGGTAGATGCGTTCTTTAATCCGAATGCTGATGTCGCGCCGCATAATGCTTTCGATAGCCAGCAGCAGGATAATTCCGCCGTCGAGGATGGGAATCGGCAACAGGTTGAAGACTCCAAGGTTCAGACTGATCATCGCCATCAGGCTCAGCAGCGGTGTCCAGCCCGGCTGGCGCGCAGCATCGCCGGAAGCCCGCGCAATGCCGATCGGTCCTTCCATCTGTTTGATGGAAACCTTCCGCTCCAGCATCTTGTGTACTAGATCAACGATCAGCAGGGAATACTTCTTGTTTTCTTCGAGGGAGCGATTGAACGCCACCGCGAAGGGCAGCTTGTCCACGCGTACCGGCTCAGAACGGAATCCCAGACGATAGCTCTTCTGGTTGCCTACGTCGGTCTGGACCGGCGTCATCGTGAGATGCAGTTGTTGCCCGTCGCGCACCGCGGTGACTTCAACCGGTTTGCTGCCGTTGTGCTGGAGGTAGCGGATGACGTCGAACAAGGAACGCATGGGCGCGCCGTTGATGGCGATAATGTCGTCGCCGAGCTTCAGTCCAGCCTTGGCGGCAGGCATATCGGATTCAAGCTCAGTAACCGTGATTGGCTGGTCAGGCACCCATCCGACACTGGCATATTGCTCGTTGCCGTCGGGCTGCGGCTGGACCTGCTTCTCCAGAATCTGGCCTCCGCGCTGGATGGCGACATCGACCGGCTGCCGCGAGCTGACTATAACCTTCAACATCACATCTTCCCAGGTCGGGTTCTGCTCGCCGTCGATGCGCACAATGCGGTCGCCCTGCTCGATTCCGGCTTTTGCGGCCGGAGAATTCTCTACGACCCATCCGATCACCGCCGGCTGCTCGAGGAAGACGGGGTGTTCGTAGTGCACCATGAACACAAACGTAAGGAGAGCGACAGCCAGCATGATGTTCATCGCGGGGCCGGCGATGGCAATCACGAAGCGCTGCCAGCGTGGATGCGACATGAACTCGTCAGGAGCGCCGCTGCGCGATTCCAGCGGATTCTCACCCGCCATCTTGACATAGCCGCCGAGCGGCAGGGCGCTGATGCGGTAGTCTGTGTCGCCACGGCGAAAACCGGCCAGCCGTTTGCCGAAGCCGATGGAGAAGACATCGACTCGAACGCCAAACCATTTGGCGGCAGCAAAGTGGCCAAGCTCGTGCACCAGTATCATGATGCCCAGCACCACGGCCATCGAAACTACTGCAATCAGAAACGATTCCATATAACTCTTATTGGGAAGCTACTTCTGCCGCGTCACCGAAGACGCTTGGGCACCAACTTCTTTGCGACCGATCTGTTGGATCCGACTGCGGGCGAGGCGGCGCGCATCAGCGTCCATATTCAATACATCCGATATAGATTCAGGAATGCGGGCAGCCGTTTCACCGACAATGGCCTTTATTGTAGCCGGAATCTCCTGAAACCCAATACTACCTTCGAGGAATGCCGCTACCGCTACCTCGTCGGCGGCGTTCAAGGCAATCGTCTTGGCGCCTCCAGCTTCGACTGCCTCGTACGCCAAACGTAAGCAGGGAAATTTGTCCAGGTCTGGCCGGCTGAAGTCCAGCCGGCGCAACTCCTGCACCGGGAAGCGCAGCTCCGACTCGACGCGGTCCGGATAGGTGAGAGCGTACAGAATGGGCAGACGCATATCGGTCACGGAAAGCTGGGCGAGCAGGCTGCCGTCCACGAACTCAACCATAGAGTGGATAGTGCTCTGCGGGTGGACCAGCACGTTAACCTGGCTGGGCGGCATGTCGAACAGGCGGCAGGCCTCGATGACCTCGAAGCCCTTGTTCATCAGCGTCGCCGAGTCAATCGTGATGCGCTGGCCCATCTTCCACGTCGGATGGTTGAGCGCCTGCTCGACGGTGATGTTGGCAAAGTCTTTCAGCGGAGTATTCAGGAACGGCCCGCCGGAAGCGGTGAGCCAAATCCGTTGTACTTCATTGCGCCGCCCGCCGCGCAGGCACTGATGAATCGCGTTGTGCTCGCTGTCGATGGGCAGCAGCGGCTTGCCTTGTTTGTGGGCCTCGGCAGTGATGAGATCGCCCGCGGCGACCAGACACTCCTTATTGGCGAGGCCGACTGTCTTGCCCGCTTTGACGGCTGCGTAAGTCGCTTCGAGCCCGGCAACGCCGACGATGGCACTGACGACAAAGTCAGCTTCGGGATGAGTTGCGACCTTCACCGATCCCGCCGAACCGTGCAGCACTTCAACGGCCTTGTCAAGCCCTGCTTGCTTCAGCTTGTCGCGAAGCTGTTCGGCAGCATGGGCCGAGGCCATTGAAACGACCTGCGGCTGCCAGCGGCGCGTCTGCTCGAAGGCAAGCTTCACGTTGTTGCCCGCCGCCATGCTCACGACGGAGAAGCGGTCAGGAAAGCTCTCAACAATGCTGAGCGTGCTCCTGCCGATGGAACCGGTCGAGCCGAGGATGGCGATGCGCTTCATGCGGGATTGGACATTCAGCTTTCCGTTATCGTCCAGCGGAAGTACCGTCCAAGCGCTGCGAAGAAGAACAGCCATGCTGTCGGCAGGGCGAAAAGCAACGCATCAATGCGGTCGAGAACGCCGCCATGGCCGGGCAGCAAGGTCCCCGAATCCTTCACTCCTGCACCGCGTTTCAGCATGGATTCGACGAGGTCCCCCAATTGAGCGGCGATGTTGATACAGGCGGCAAACGCGACAACCAATCCAATGGGCGCGACCAGGAATGGAGCTGTTATCAGCCGCCTGTAGCCCGCCGCGGGCAACAGATGAACGGCGTTAAGTCCATTGTAAATAGGTCGCAGATAGTGGAATAGTACGAGCGCAATCAGTACCCCTCCGAGCAACGATGCAATTGTTCCCTCCCAAGTCTTACCCGGACTAATACGCGGGGCAAGTTTGTGTTTTCCAACAGCGCGGCCAACGTAATATGCCGAAATATCGCCACTCCAGACGATGAGCATGACAAACAGCAGGAATAGCGCGCCATTGCGATCCCCTCGGATCAGAATCATCGTGACGAGGGACAGTCCAATGTAAGGCAACATAAGGAACGAGGTGGCTATATCCGGCAGAGAACGTGACAATGGATCGCGTCCCATGCCCCTGATGAGCAGAATGAATGGCGAAAGAACCAGCAGCAGCGAAGCTGCTATGGCGGCGGTCATAAGACGAACCGAGGGTTCACCAATATAACCCACGGATACTGTCGTTCCCTCGGCGTAACCGACTAGAAAAATGCAAATTAGGAAAGCGTAGGAGATCCTGCGGAACGGACTTATACCATTGGCCTCCGCAATGTAGAAATACTCCCGTGCCGCCAGCAGCGCCACCCCCAGCACCAGCAGCGTGAACAGCCACAGCGGCGCCTTGAACAGAGCCAGAATGACAAGTGGAATCAGGACAGCCGCGGTCAGGACGCGCTTCACGACAAGTGTCCGTTGTCGCCGACCAGTCCGCCGAAGCGGCGCTCACGCTTCTGGAATGCTTCGATGGCCTCCAGCAACTGCGAGCCGCGAAAGTCGGGCCACAACGTCTCGGTGACGTAGATCTCGGCGTACGCCACCTGCCACAGCAGAAAGTTGCTGAGCCGCATCTCGCCGCTGGTGCGAATCACCAGGTCAAGCTCCGGCAATCCGTAGGTATAAAGATGTTGGGCAATCGACTTCTCGTCGATCTTGAAGTGCTCGAGGCCCCCGTTCCGCGAAGCCTCGCGTGCCAGCGCGTTAAAGGAATCCACCAGCTCCGTCCGTGAGCTGTAATTGAGCGCCAACGTCAGCACCATGCCTGAGTTCTTCTCGGTCATCTCGCGCGCCCACGCCATGCGCTCCTGCACTTCCTGCGGCAGCTCCTGCTGCCGGCCGATATACTGCAGCCGGATGTTGTTCTCCATCAGCGTGGGCAGCTCCATCATCAGGTAGCGCCGCAGCAGGTTCATCAGGTACGTGACTTCAGACTTGGGGCGCTTCCAGTTTTCAGCGGAGAAGGAGTAGAGCGTCAGGGCGGGGATGTGAATGCGGGCAGCAGTCTCCACAGTCGAGCGCACCGACGCCACGCCCGAGCGGTGTCCCGCAATGCGCGGCAGATGGCGGCGTTTGGCCCAGCGGCCATTGCCGTCCATGATGATGGCGATGTGATGGGGCAACCGCTCTGGATCGAGGCGGGAGTAAATCTCGGCCTCTTTGCGGTTCAGCCCAGCGGGCACCAGTGCGCGCAAAGCATACCTCTGACGCTACTGAAAGTAGCATACGGGAGAAGGGGTTGCAAAGAAACCGATCGTCAACTTGCCATAAAACAGCTTCATCCGTACTCTGAAGACGATGGAAGTAGATTTCACCCCTGACGTTGAGAAGAAGCTCAATGAGCTTGCAACGCAAACCGCCCGCCCGGTACCCCGTTCCATCCTTCTCTTGGCTACGCCTGCCCGGAGCGAACTCAAAGCGAATCAGTCAGTTATACGTCCCAAGCGGAGTGCTTCATCAGGACGCCACTTCCGTCCGCCCACCGGTATTAGGCAGGTCCGATTCGGGAAGGCTTAACAAGTCTTTACCACAATTCTTTGACGCTTTTGCGCCCTTCGGCGTTTGTTTAGGAGGGCTCGTTGTAGCTCCCATTCTCTCCGCCAGCAAAGAAAATGCCGAGTTTTCAGCCTCGGCACCTTCCGGTCGGTTTAGGTTCACGCGGATTCCAGCTATCGGCCCGTCTTCGCCCGCGGCGAGCACGAGCCTTAGCGCGGACATCAGCGCAGGATGGAGCTCAACAAAATTAGCCGACAGCCCTAGTTCTGCGTATACCGCCGCGGATGCTCAACCATATCGCGGACCTGCGACAACACGTTCGATAGCTGCATGGCATTCAGCTTGGAGCTGAACTCAGCCAACTCAGCAACGAACGGATCAGCCAGGGCCTCGTTGATCTCATCTTCGCGCGAAGGCCCACAGGAGTACAGCAGGTCAGGAACGCTGACCTCCAGCGCCGCCGCCAGCCGCGCCAGAGACGACAGCGTCGGAGTGGCCTTCTCGTTCTCGATCTTCGAGACATAGGTTCGCGGCACGCCCATGCGCAAGGCCAGTTGCCTCTGGCTTAGGCCGGCCCGCTGCCGCAGACTGCGAATCGCCGTAGCCACCTGCACTTCGGAGCGGTCAGAGCGTTCCACTTCTGCCACGGGCAAGGAAGGCGCGAGGATTGGCTCTGGCTCGTCCTCTTCCAACGAGGTACGGCAGCGGCGGCAAAGATTGTTAATGGTCCTGAATTGGGTAAGATGACAAAAGTCGCATCTCACCACTTCGCGGGAGTCAACAGGCGCGAGAGTAGTTGCCATCGAGAGTGCGGAGTGCCAGAGCAGGCAGCACTACTTACGCGTACTGTGCGGTATTTCTCTGATACAGTCAAGAGAATATTGCGGCCGAAGTCGGGAAAAGCGGCACAAATTCGAGAATTACTGCCTATATGCGGCGAAAAGCCGGTAAAACAGGGGAGAATCAGGAATGACACGTTCTGAGGCGTGGGGTTTACTAACTGAGTACACCCAGTCAGAAAGTCTGCGAAAACATGCTCTAGCTGTAGAAGCCTGTATGCGCGCCTATGCCCGGAAGTTCGGCGGGGACGAAGAACACTGGGGCGTCATCGGCCTCATTCACGACTTTGACTACGAGAAGTATCCCAGCCTCGAAGATCATCCCTACAAAGGCAACGCAATCCTGGCCGAGCGCGGGGTTGCCGAAGACATCCGTCGCGCCATCATGTCGCACGCCGAATACACCGGCGTTACCCGTGACTCCAATCTGGAGAAAGCACTGTTTGCCTGCGACGAGCTGGCGGGCTTCATCACGGCGACGGCGCTGGTCAAGCCCAATAAGTCTCTGGCCGAGGTGGATGCGAAGTCGGTACGCAAGCGGATGAAGGACAAGGCCTTCGCGCGCGCCGTCAGCCGCGAGGACATCATTAACGGCGCTGCCGAACTGGGCGTTGACCTCGACGAGCACATCGCCTTCTGTATCGGAGCAATGCAAGGGATCGCAGGAGAACTGGGATTGGCGGGAGCGAGGGAGTGACGCCTGAAGATGAGGACCGTGCGTTACGTCACCTCCTCGGGCCACCTGCGCGCACCGTGCAGCACACGAATGATCTCGACGACGTGACCTCTGACTCGGTACGCGACAATGTATGGTGTGTTCGAAACGACTAATTCGCGCGTTCCCAATACTCGGCCGGGCCGACCCATCGCCGGAAAGCTCGCCAGACGGTCTGTTGCTGCGAAAATATCGTCAACAATGCGCTCCGCCGCGCGCGGGTTATCGCCGGCGATGTACCCGGCTTCAGCGTCTAGATCAGCCAAGGCCATGCTCAGCCACTCAACTTGCACGCCGTTTCCACTTTCTTCGCATTGCTGCTACTTCTTCCGCAGTCGCAAAGTTTCCCGCGTCCGCCTCGCGAATCCCTTTCTTGATTTCTTCAATCTGCCACTCATTGAGAGAAACGTATTCCCGGATCGCTTCGGCCGCCAGAAACGAACGGCTGCGCTGGGTGGACTTGGCCAGCTTATCGAGCTTCTTCTTGAGCCCGCTATCAATTCTGAGGGTGAGAATGTTTGATGTGGGCATACAATGTATTATAAACGAATACGTTTGCTGCTTCTAAGACTTTATCTGGCGCGCTTCCGCCGGGGCGTGAAATCGCCGGCTCAACGCACAGCCCTTGCTTGTGTCGCCCTCGCGTTGATGTGCTCCGCGTCGTTGGTGGCACAGAGTCCCTTTGCCCCGAAGGTTACGGGGCCACTCTCGCAGAGAGTCGTGGCTTACCAGATCGATGCCAGGTACGATCCTGCACAGCACACAGTTGACGCTACCGAGACGCTCACCTACCGCAATCTCACCGGCGAGCCGCTGAGCCGGTTTCCGTTTCATCTCTACCTGAACGCGTTCCAACCCAAGTCCACCTGGATGCGCGAGGCGCATCGCAATGGCAGGTTCCGCTTGAGCCGCTTCGAGACCTGGGATCCGAAGGAGTTCGGGTCGAATGAAGTCACCTCGTTCGAAGTCGTAGGCATGGGTGACCTGACGAAGCAGATGAAGTTCATCTCGCCCGATGATAGCAATCCCGACGACAAGACCGT
>JBKQKT010000602.1:0-2646 GCA_052147365.1 Candidatus Korobacteraceae bacterium
CCTGCAACGCATCGCGGTTGACGATCGCATCTTCTTCGTCGGCTTCGCTGCCAACAGTCTTCCGGGCAGCAGCCGGCAGGTGGTAGCTCTCCGCGTCGGAAGGAAACGCCCGATGCTCCACGTCTTCGCGGTAATGTTCCACGGCATCTCGAATGAGCGCCGCCGCGTCGCCATAACGCCGAACAAACTTCGCAGCAGGGCTGAACGTCAGGTTCACAAGATCGTGGAAGACGAGAATTTGTCCGTCGCAATCGGGGCCTGCACCGATACCGATGGTGGGGATCGGAAGCTCGGCGGTAATGGCAGCAGCGGCTTCGCGCGGAACACCTTCCAAAACCAGCGCCCCTGCTCCCGCATCGGCCAGAGCACGTGCATCGGCACGCAGTCGCAGTACTTCCTCCGCCGCGCGAGCCTGCACCCGATAGCCACCCATCCGATGAATGCTCTGCGGCGTGAGGCCCAGATGGCCGACAACAGGAATTTCAGACGAAGTAAGAGCACGCACCAGTTCAACACGCGGACCTTCGATCTTCACCGCTTCGGCGCCAGCTTCTTTCACAAAGCGCACAGCGTTAACGACTCCATCCGCAATGGCCCCGTGATAGCTGCCGAAGGGCATGTCAGCCACCACCAGGGCGCGCCGAACCGCACGCCGAACCGCGCGCGTATGATGCAGCATCTCGTCCACGGTGACAGACAGCGTGTTCTCGTGGCCCAAAACGACCATGGCGAGCGAGTCGCCCACCAGCACCAGATCGATGCCTGCTTCATCGACGAGGCGAGAAGTGGCATAGTCATACGCGGTAAGCGCGGAGATCGGCTTGCCCTGGCGCTTCATTTCGGCCAGTGCAGGCATCGTAACTTTTGTGATTGAGGAACCGGAGGAAGATGATCCGCCGACGGGGAAGTTGGTTAAGCTCATGTTGTCTCCAGTGCCGCTCCGTGAACCCAGGATGCGACCCGAACAAGGCGAGTATACGCCTATTGGCTTCGACACGCGCAACCGAGTAGTCCCACGCCGCGAATCGCGGCTCCCTCGAGTCGAATGCCGATTAAAATGGAAGCCCTTGCGAATCCGCGTTGCCGAGCCGCACACTGGTATGAGCGATGCTTTCTCCTTTGGCTACCGGAATTTGCGCGGGTCTCGGCACGGTTGGCGCAGTCGGGCTCGCGGCAGGAGGCTGCGCCTACGCAGCACTATGGCCAGGCTCGCAAATCTTCGGGTGGATGCTCATCGCTGCACGCCAACCAGACGACCTGGCTTTGACATTCGACGACGGCCCCAATCCTGCGTGGACGCCACGCCTGCTCGACATCCTCGCCGCCCACAATGTGCGGGCGACATTCTTCATGCTTGGCCGCTTTGTGCAAGCTGAGCCAGCACTCGTGCGGCGCGTCGCCGAGGAGGGGCACCTGATCGGCAATCATTCCTGGAACCACCCGAATCTCGCCCGCACCCGTGCGAGCGGCGTTGTCGAGGAACTCACAAGGACGTGCGACCTGCTTGAGCAGCGGCTGGGCAAACCGGTTCGCTACTTCCGGCCGCCCTATGGCGCGCGCCGGCCATTCGTCCTGCGCACTGCCAGAGACTTGGGCATGACGCCTGTGACGTGGAATGCGATGACAACCGACTGGAGCGACCCATCCGCCGATCGGATCGCCGAACAGCTGAGGTCGAGGATCGAAACCAACAGACGACATGGCTGGGCGAGCAACATCGTGCTTCATGATGGGGGACATCGGGCATTGGGTACGGATCGCCGGCCGTCCGTCACAGCTGCAAGCCAGCTGCTCGCCCACTACAAAGCGACACGTAATTTCGTCACCCTCGACGCATGGGTCCCCGCACTGGCGCCAACTAGTGCCGCAACTTCATGATTCCGTAATCCTAGACAAGAACCATGGGTGCCCCAAGTCTCGATTTTGAGACCCGGGAAAGCACGAATCCACAGGGTCACGGTACTAGCTGAATTGCGCCGACGCGAACGCCACCCGTGCCGCTTCGATCGTCGCATGGACTTCCGCATCGCCATGCGTGACGCCAAGAAACAGCGCCTCGAACTGCGAAGGTGGCAGCCAGATGCCCTGCTCCAACATCGCGCGATGAAAGCGGCCGAAGGCGCCCGTATCGGATTGCGCCGCCTCGTCGTAGTTCGTGACCTCACCTGCTCGGAAAAACCAGGTCCACATAGAGCCCACGCGGTTAAGCGCGAGCGAAACCCCAGCCTTCGCAGCTTCTTTCGCGACCCCTTCGGCGACGGCCTGCGCGGTTGAATTGAGGCGCGGATAGATCGTCGCCGCGTGCTCCTGCAGATAACTAAGCGTCGCAATCCCCGCAGCCATGGCGAGCGGATTCCCGCTGAGCGTACCCGCCTGATAAACCGGCCCAAGCGGGGCGAGCAGGTCCATGAATTTGCGCTTGCCCCCGAAGACGCCCACTGGCAAGCCGCCACCGACAATTTTCCCCAGTGTGACGAGATCGGCATCGAGCCGGTAAAGCTCAAGCGCACCGCCAAGAGCGATGCGAAACCCCGTCATCACCTCGTCGATAATCAGCAAAGCACCTTCGCGTCGCGTGATCGCGCGCAACCCTGCCAGGTATCCCGGCGCCGGAGGAATGCACCCGGCATTGCCGACAACCGGTTC
>JBKQKT010000603.1:0-3587 GCA_052147365.1 Candidatus Korobacteraceae bacterium
GCTACGGCTTCAAGGGCATCGGTAAATTCGCCGCCACATTTCTTCCCTGGCACCTGTCCGCGAATGAGTATGCACTGATCTTGATCGTGATCACATCCCTCTACGTCATCAAGGGCGGCATGATCAGCGTGGTCATCACTGAAGTTGTTCAGTTTTGCGTGCTGTCTGTCGCCAGCTTCGCCGTGGGCATCATCGCCATGCGGCGCGTCGCGCCAGGTGTTCTGCACAAATTTGTGCCTGCCGGCTGGGACAACGTGTTCTTCGGCTGGCACTTGAATCTCGACTGGTCGGCGCTGATCCCTGCAACCAGCACGCGTATTGCGCAGGATGGCTACGGCCTGTTCGGCTTCTTCGTCATGATGCTCCTCTTCAAGGGCGTGCTCATCTCCGCCGCTGGCCCTGCGCCCAATTACGACATGCAGCGCGTGCTCTCCTCAAAGAATCCGCGCGAAGCTTCCATGATGAGCGCATGGGTGAATGTCGTTCTCACGTTCCCACGCTATTTTCTAACTGCCGGTCTTGCCGTCCTGGCTGCTACGTTCTTCAGTGACAACATCCGCGCCATGGGCGCCAATATGGACTTTGAGCTGGTGCTGCCCTATGCCCTTGCGCGCTTCGTCCCCGTCGGCCTGCTGGGATTCCTGATCTCCGGCCTGCTCGCTGCATTTATGGCCAACTTTGCCGCCACAGTGAATGCCGCGCCGCCATACTTCGTCAACGACATCTACAAGCGCTACATCCGGCCCGACGCGCCGCCGCGCACCTATGTCCGCCTCAGCTATCTCAGTTCTTTCGCCGTTGTGGTGATCGGCGTCCTCATCGGATGGAATGTAACTTCAGTCAACGCCGTCGTCGTCTGGATCGTCTCTGGACTTTGGGGTGGCTACACCGCCTCCAATGTTCTCAAATGGTACTGGTGGCGCTTTAACGGTTATGGCTACTTTTGGGGCATGGTCGCCGGAATCGCCTCCGCGCTGGCGCTGCCGCCGCTTATCGCGAAGGTTCCGTTGGTGCAGCACTTGCTCGCCGCAAACTCCATCAACATGGATGTCTCCATCGTCTTTCCAGTGGTCCTCATTCTGTCGCTGATCGGATGCTTCGCTGGTACCCTGCTCACCAAGCCCGAAGACGATGAGGTTCTCAAGGATTTCTATAAGCGGGTGCGGCCGTGGGGTTTTTGGGGCCCTATCCTACGCAAAGTTCTCGCCGAGGACCCAGGCTTCAAGCGCAACACAGACTTCATGCGCGACATGTTCAACGTCGTGGTCGGGATCGTCTGGCAGATCGCGCTGGTCGTGCTTCCTATGTATGTAGTCATCTGGGAACTCAAGCGCGCCGCCATCACCCTGGCCATCGTTCTCGCCACCTCGGCAATTCTCAAATTCACTTGGTACGACCATCTCGAGCGCCGCGAGGTCGAAACGGATAAGGCCGCTGCTGTCCCGAGTTCTTCCTCTTGACCCTCTGGAAACTTGTTAGATGAGTAGACAAATGACCAGAAAGACGAAATCGAAACGCGAACCGAAGCCCGGACAGCCCGTCAGCCTGCGCATTCTGGGCGAGTATCTTGACTTGTCGCCGGCAACCATTTCGCTGGTGCTGAATGACGCGCCCGGAGTGCGCGCCATCCCGCAGGAGACGCGCGACCGCGTGAAGGCGGCGGCAGAAAAATTCGACTACCGGCCCAGCTTCTATGCGCGCTCACTTCGCAAGCGGCAAACCTTCTCCATCGGTGTTTTAGTCCCGGAGCTGAGCGACAGCTATTCCGCGCAGGTGCTCACCGGTGTCGAGGAATCGCTCATCGAGGAAGGTTACTTCTACCTCACTGCCAGTCATCGTCGCAAGCCCGACTTGATTGAAGAGTACCCGCGGATGCTGATGGAGAGGTCGGTCGAGGGATTCATCCTGATCGATACAGTCCTGCAGCATCGCTTCAAGATCCCGGCGGTCGCGGTTGCCGGGCACCGCGAGATTCCCGGAATCACCAACGTGGTCCTCGACCAGCGCCGCGCGGCAGAACTCACTTTGCGCCATCTCTTCCAGCTCGGTCACCGCAGGATCGCCTTCATGCGTGGAGGAAGCCACAGCTCCGATGCCGAGGACCGTTGGGATTGCCTGAAAACGGTCGCCCACGAACTCGGCATTATGGTGCGGCCGGAGTTGACCGTCGAGCTCAAACTCATGGTTTCTACGCCGGAGCTTGGGTACGGGCCCGCTTGCGAGTTGCTCAACCGCAAGGTCGACTTCACAGCCATCGTCTGCTACGACGACATCGCAGCCATTGGAGCCATCCGAGCCCTCCGCGACCACCGGCTGCGCGTCCCTGAAGACATCTCCGTGGTGGGCTTCGATGACATTCAGAGTGCAGCCTTTCATAACCCCAGCCTCACCACGATCCATCAGCCGCTCCATAAAATGGGCACCATCGCCGCACGAGTGCTCTTGCAACGGGTTCGCGGCCAGGATTCTGTTCCCCAAGTGTTGTCCGTTCTGCCGGAGCTGGTCATCCGCGAATCCACCTGCCCGCCGCGCGACAAACCGCAAGGTTCGAGGCGCCGTTCATAGCTCCCGGCGGTTTACGCCGGCGCGGAGCCATACGCTGATGCCCGCAACCTGCGGATTTCATTGCCTCCTGCGCGCGAAGACTGTTATAGTCCTGCTTTGACCGCTGTGCACGCGGTCACTCGGGCAGTGGCTCGCACTGCTGGATTCATAAGTCGAAAATGCAGCCGGATCGAAGAGCTGCAGGGGTTCTGAATCTTCACTTTTGGGAGTTCGGCCAGGGCGTCAGTAGGCAAGTTGTTCCTGGAGAGATCGAATTGGCGAAGCCTCCCGCGAGTAAGTCTGCAAGCAAACCCAGGCATCGGACGTTAGCGTCGGCCGTGAACCGCAAGCCCACGATGAGTGACGTGGCTCGGTTGGCTGGCGTCGGCACCATGACCGTCTCCCGTGTGCTCAGCGGCACCGTTCGCGTCTCCGCTGAAACCACGCAGCGGGTACAAACCGCGATTGAGCAGCTCAAGTACCGTCCCAATGTTCTGGCACGCGCATTTCGTGGTCAGCGCAGCCATTCCATCGGCCTCATCATTCCGTATCTCTACGACCCCTTCTTCGCCGGATGTGCTCACGCGGTAACCGCCGTGGCCAGGGAACACGGCTACTCGGTCATCATCACCACTTCGGATGAGGACCCTGAAACCGAGTACGAGGCAGCCGACGAGATGTTGCAGCGGCACGTGGACGGCCTGTTGGTGATTCCGGCGCGAATCCGTCAATCGCGCCTTACCCGCGCTCTCTTCGGCAAAACGCCCGTTGTTGCCTTTGACAGGCCAGTGCCCGATCCTTCGATCGACACTGTCCTCGTGCAAAACGCCATCGGATCGCGCCGCATCACCGAGCATCTCATCGAGCACGGACATCGGCAGATTACCTACATCGCGCTCAGCCGCAGCCTCTTCACCATCAGCGCACGTTTTGCCGGCTATCGACGCGCCATGCAGGACGCTGGGTTGGAAGTATGTCCGATTTTCGATTGCGATTCAGAAGAAATAGCTGAGCAGATCCTCAAAGCGAAGATGGAGCGCGAC
>JBKQKT010000604.1:0-3894 GCA_052147365.1 Candidatus Korobacteraceae bacterium
GTTGCAGGCTGCTACGTGACCGATGGTGTCATAAAGCGCGATGCCGAGGTTCGCCTGCTGCGCGACAACGTGGTCGTATTCAAGGGCAAAATAGGCTCGGTGCGACGCTTCAAGGAGGATGTCGGCGAAGTGCGGAACGGCATGGAATGTGGCATTTCGATCGCCAATTACGGTGACATCAAAGTCGGAGATGTCATCGAGGACTTTGTCACGGAGCGCGTAGCGGCCGAAGCATTCGTATAGAACGGACTGAGCTGTCGTCCCGGGACTGTTTCTCCCTCAGGAGAGCCGGTTTCCGGGACGTTGTGCAACAGGATGGGGAATGATTGCGTATCTCACGCTCGCGATTCGCATTGAAGGCGCGCACTCGCTGAAGGACAAGCGCCAGGTGGTGCGCAGCGTCAAAGATAGCCTGCGGGCGCACTTCAACGTGGCGGTCGCTGAGATCGACGCAAGCGAGGCCTGGCAGCGCGCCACGCTCGGCGTAGTCAGCATCTCCGGCTCACGCGACTATCTCGAGGGCCTGATGCACAACGTGGAGCGGCACGCCACGCGCGTTGCGAATAACGCGGGGGGTGAAGTTACCGACTCGTTTGTCGATTTCCTAAGTGAGGCGGAATTTGGCGGGCATTTGGCTGGGGAACCGTGATTGTCACCGCCGCCGCTTGACAGTTGGGCGTATTCTCTAACGTTCTCCCATTTTGCCGTGTTAGAGGAAAAGTATGGAGAACCGGGGACAAAAGTACCATCGTGGACGCATGGCGGAAGCCTTGCGGGAGGAGATCGTTGCTCTCGTGGAAGGAGAGTTGGGCGATCCCCGCATCGGCCTGGTCAGCGTCAGCGAGGTGCACATGGGTGAGGACGGGCGAACGGCGCGCGTGTTCTTCGAGGTCGCCGGCAGCGAGGACGAGGCACAACGGAGCCTTCAAGGGTTGAAGGCAGCCGGCGGCTACATCCGTCATCAATTGGTGAGTCGTCTAGGTCTGCGGCAGGCGCCGGAAATTGTTTTTGTGCTCGATCGTTCGGAGCAGCAAGGCGGCAGGATCGAAGAGCTGTTGCAACGAATTCAGAAGCGAAAAAGGTAGTTGGGCGCTCGGGACCATAGGGATGCTGAACGAAGTTCTGGACCAGATCAGTAAGCGGCAGACATTTATTCTCACCTCACATGCCCGCCCGGACGGTGATGCCGTCGGATCGGCGCTGGCCTGCTGCCAGATTCTACGCAGCATGGGAAAGCAGGCGAACGTCGTCCTGAGCGGCGGCGTGCCCGTCATCTATCGCCCACTACCGCACAGCGACTCCGTGCTGCGGACCACGGAGCAGGCTCCTGAAGCCGAAGCCGCCATCATCCTTGAATGCGACAGCGTGCAACGCACCTGCCTTCCGGGTCTTGACCGGCACTACCTCATCAACATCGATCACCACGCGACCGCGCGACCTTTTGCTGATGTGAACTGGATCGACCCCAGTGCTTGTGCCACCGCGGAAATGATCTTCAGGCTGGCACGAACAGCGGGAGTGCAAATCTCGTCGGACGTAGCCACTTGCCTGTACACGGCGGTGCTTGCCGACACCGGGTCGTTCTGCTTCCACGGCACCACGGAGCGCACCTTTGCGCTGGCGCAGGAGTTGGTGCGCTGCGGCGCCGATCCCGTACGCATCGCCCATAACATGTACTTCTCCAACCCGATTTCCAAGATGCGGTTGTTGGGGGACGCACTGGGCGCACTGCAACGTGAGGGCAGTCTGGTATGGATGCATGTGGACCGCGCTTCCATTGACCGCTGCCATGCCAGCGAAGAAGATTGTGAAGGGTTGGTCAACTATGCGCTCTCGATCGAAGGCATCGAGGTGGCGCTGTTCTTCCGTGAACAGCACGACGGGAATTTTCGTGTCAGCCTGCGCAGCAAGGGCGTAGTGAACGTGGCCGCCGTAGCCAAAGCGTTTGGCGGCGGCGGGCATGAGTGCGCCAGTGGTTGCGGAATTGAGGGCCCGCTGTCAGCCGCGACCGAACGGGTGCTGGCACAGTTGAGCATGCGCGGCTATCGGGCCCACGTGCAATAGCCTCGGCAGTCTCGAACGGACCTGGCATTGAATCAGAAACTCACCCTGAATGACCGCACCCGCCGCTCGATTGACCTGATTGCTCTTCTGGCATTTTGCGGGTTCTTTTTCCTCGCCGGCATAGACCTGGTCGGCCTTGTGGGCGCTGACGAACCACGTTATGCGCAAGTCGCGCGGGAGATGCTGTCGCGTCAAGACTGGGTGACGCCGGTGCTGCACGGCCACCCTTGGCTGGAGAAGCCGCCGCTGTACTACTGGTGCGCGATGCTGGCTTACAAGGGCGCCGGTGGCGTGAGTGATTGGGCAGCACGCCTGCCCTCGGCAATCCTGTGCTCGCTCATGGTGTTTTTCATCTACGTCTGGGTGCGGCACTTCCGGCGAGGCATGCAGCTTGACGCGGCGCTGATCACCGCGGCCTCGGCGATGATCATCGGCTTTGGCCGCAGTGCTTCAACCGACATGCCGCTGACCGTGATGTTCACCGCAGCCATGTTGTGCTGGTACGGCTGGCACTCCAGCCAGGACCGCGGCTGGCTGCTGGGTTTCTACCTCTTCTGCGGGCTGGGGACGCTCGGCAAAGGGCCGGTGGCCGTTGTCCTTGCAGGGTCGATTATCGCGGTCTTTGCTGCGCTCAGGCGTGACGGGCGATTGGCGCTGCGCACTCTGTGGCCCGCAGGCATCGTCCTTTATCTGGCAGTCACGTTGCCTTGGTTTATCGCGGTGCAGCGGGCCGATCCCGAATTCTTTCGTGTGTTCTTCCTTCAGCACAACCTGGAGCGCTACACGACAGACATCTACCGTCATCATCAGCCGTTCTGGTACTACCTGCCGGTTACGTTGCTGGCGCTGGTGCCGTGGATTGTATTTGTCATTGTGGCGGCGATCGACGCCATAAGCGACTGGCGATTCTCTGCGCAACAACCGCCCGGAACGGAGGACCTGCGCACATTCCTGGCACTATGGCTGTTGCTGCCGATACTGTTCTTCTCCTTCTCACAGTCGAAGTTGCCAGGATACATTCTGCCGTCGGTTCCGGCCGGAGCGATTCTCCTCGCCGACTTCATCCGGAGGCGAGAAGAGGCGGAGGCAAAGCCTTCACCGTGGTTAGCATTGCTCCATGCCCTGCTCTGCGCTGCCATGCTCGCGGCGGCGCTCATCGTCCCATTCAAGTTGCTGAAACTCCCCATGTCACGCAACGCGATTATCGTCGCGGTCGCATTAGCGCTGACGGCGGTTCTCGCGCTCTGGGTGAGTCTATATAGCCAGGGATACCGCGTACTGCGCTTCATCACACTGGTACCGGTGGTGATTGCCTTTTCGCTGGTCCTGCGCGGAACCACACCGATCATTGACGTGTTGCAGTCGGCACGCCCGGTGCAGACGGCGATCGCAAGGCTTGGCGAAGTCCCGACCGTTGCGGTTTATGACGTGCCTCGCAGCGTGGAATATGGCTTAGGGTTCTATCGCAACCAGTTCATCCCCAGCTACGAGCGCAACGAAATTCCCGACGTCGATCATCTGGTGGTGGCCGCCAGCGGAAGCCAGAAGGAATTGGAATACCGGCTGCCCAGACGCTCTGTCACCCGAGTTGGAGGCTTCGCCTGGCAGCATCTGGATTTTTACCTGGTGTCCGGAAAACCTTCCGAGCAAGCTCATCCTTAGGTAATGGCGAGCAGTGTTCCTGGTTTGCCGGGACGCCGCAAATGGCACTAGACTGGCTCTGCATATGGCTGCTGCGCATAAAACGGTCGAGGAGTACGGTCTGTCGCCCCGCGCGGTAGAGATTCTCGACCTGAGGCATTTTTCATCGAGCGATCTGCGCTCCCTGCT
>JBKQKT010000605.1:0-4420 GCA_052147365.1 Candidatus Korobacteraceae bacterium
GCGAAGCGCGACGTTGCCGGTGTTGGCGGTAACCTTAAGCGGCAACTTGGGGTCGGCCTTGACGATGATGGTCAGCGGTCCGTGCCAGAAACGGCGTGCCAGCAGGTAGAAAATTTCCGGCACCGGCCACGCTAGATCGGCGGCCTGATCCACCGACTCAATCAGCAGAGACAGCGGCTTGTGCCGCGAGCGATTCTTGATCTCGTAAACACGATCGACCGCGTGCAGGTTGAATGGATCAGCAGCCAGCCCGTAAAACGTATCGGTCGGCATTCCCAGCACCAGACCGGAGCGGATTTTCTCTGCGACGTAGGCGACCAGCGACGCTTCCGGCTGGTGGTTATCGATCTTGACGATTTCGGGGTGGTGCACCCGTGCCTCTTCTTCCTGTAATGAGGAGTTAGTGGGCGAAAAGTGCAGCCTATCGCCCTAGGTAACAGCAACACAGAAGATTACCACGCTCTGGCCCAAAACGCTGTGAGCCTGGCAACAGCAGTGTAGGATAGACGCCGGCGATGCTCTCCGCAACCCAGTTCGAAGGACGTATGCGCCGCGTCAGCAGCCGTCAGAACGTCGGCGTAAAGGAGTTGCGGCGCAGTTTTGCTGAGGCAGCTCCGAACGAGCAGGGCGAGGTGGCGGTTGAAGGCATGCATCTGGTCGAGGAGGCCATTCGCAGCGGGCTGCGGCTGAGTACCGTCTTCTTCGCTGAATCGGCGCGGGAGCGTGCGCACAAGCTGCTGCCGCAACTATCGGCACACACGGAAGCTCTCCTGCTGCCGGATGACGTCTTCGCCAGCGCCGTGCCCAGCGACACGCCGCAGGGAATTGCTGCCCTGGTACGAGCAAAGTCGTTTGCGCTGGACGACGTGTTTTCACCTCCACCCGCGCTCCTGGTCGTTACTGTCGGTCTCCAGGACCCGGGAAATCTGGGCACCATCTCACGCTCGGCGGAGGCGTTTGGAGTGACCGGCCTGCTGCTGGGCGAGCGCACTGTGAGTCCGTGGAATTGGAAGGCGGTGCGGGCGTCGGCTGGATCGTTGTTTCGCCTGCCAACGCTGAAAGTCGAACTCGCCCGAGCGCTGGAGGAGATTAAGGCGCGTGGCGTTCGCCTGCTGGCGACCTCTTCGCACAAGGGGACGTTAATTGCGGAAGCTAATCTTCGCGGTCCTGTAGCCTTGCTGATTGGCAGCGAAGCAGCGGG
Organism: Candidatus Korobacteraceae bacterium; assembly: GCA_052147365.1. Classification (GTDB taxonomy): domain Bacteria; phylum Acidobacteriota; class Terriglobia; order Terriglobales; family Acidobacteriaceae; genus Bog-257. The sequence continues at coordinate 1,202 of JBKQKT010000605.1, forward strand.
AATCCCGACGGACGTGCTAGCAAAAGCGGATGAGGTAATTGCAATTCCGCAGTCGCAAGTGGTCGAGTCGCTCAATGCAGGAGTGGCGGCGTCGGTCATGCTGTACGAAGCCGCGAGGCAGAGAAAGCATGGCTTTTCAACCACGGAGGGCACGGAACGCACGGAGAAAAGAGAATAAAATCGTTCTGTCTGCTTCAGAACTGAGGTGGCCGTGAATTATTGCATAGATCAAGAGTCAGATGTTCTTAAGGAAAGCCATCTACTTCACGAAGAGCTGACGGGTCAGATCATCGCGGCTGCTATCGAAGTGCACCGGGAACTGGGGCCGGGTTTGCTTGAATCTGCATACCACGGTTGTATGTGCCGCGAACTTTCGCTGCGCCGCATTCCTTTTCAGACGGAGGTCAGTCTTCCCATCGACTACAAGGGGCCCCATCTGGACTGCGGCTACAGAATCGATTTGCTGGTCGATGATAGAGTCGCTGTAGAATTAAAATCCGTTGAAAAGCTCCTCGCAATTCATCAAGCACAGCTTCTAACGTATCTGCGCCTCAGCAAAGTTCGAGTCGGACTGCTGATGAACTTCAACGTCCGCATTCTGCGGCACGGCATTATTCGCAGGATATTTTGATTTCTCCGTGCGTTCCGTGTCCTCCGTGGTGAATAGGTCTTGTGAGTCTTTTCCCTCAAATCCGGCCTGACGATGCCGTTGACAAGTCGCGCCCACTGGCTGACCGCATGCGGCCCCGCACGCTTGACGAGTTTGTCGGGCAGGAACACATCCTCGCACCGGGTAAGACACTGCGGGTCCAGATCGAGCGTGACGACACGGGCTCGCTCATCTTCTGGGGCCCGCCCGGCTCAGGCAAGACCACGCTGGCCAAAATCATCGCGCGCATGACACATGCGGAGTTCATCGAGTTCTCCGCTGTGCTGGCGGGCATCAAGGAAATCAAGCAGGTAATGGCCGACGCCGAGCGCGCGCGGCAATACGGCACCCGAACCATCGTCTTTGTGGACGAAGTGCATCGCTTCAACAAGGCGCAGCAGGACGCGTTTCTGCCCTACGTCGAGAAGGGAAGCATTCGCCTTATCGGCGCGACCACGGAGAACCCGTCATTCGAGATTATCTCGGCGCTGCTGTCGCGCTGCCGCGTGTATTTGCTGAATCCGCTGACCGAGGAGCAGATCGTGCTCCTGCTGCGGCGTGCGATTGACGACTCCGAACGCGGCTTGGGCGAGTTGCATCTGGAAGCGGAAGATGACGCCCTGCGCAAGGTTGCGGCGTATTCCAGCGGCGACGCGCGCAGCGCCTACAACGTCCTGGAAGTCGCCGCCACCCTGGCGCGCGAGCAGCAGAAAAAGGCCGCGCGGCCTCGCATAACTGACGCCATGGTCACCGACGCGCTGCAGAAGCGCGTCCTGATGTACGACAAGGCAGGCGAAGCGCACTACAACCTGATCTCGGCGCTGCACAAGAGCGTGCGTAACAGCGATCCGGACGCGGCGCTCTATTGGCTGGCGCGCATGCTGGAAGCCGGCGAAGACAGGCTGTATGTGGCGCGTCGCGTGGTAAGAATGGCCGTCGAAGACATTGGACTGGCTGATCCGAATGCGCTGGCGGTCACACTCGCTGCCCGCGATGCCTTCGACTTCCTCGGAGTTCCTGAAGGCGATCTTGCGCTGGCGCAGGCTGTGGTGTATCTCGCGGTTGCACCCAAGTCGAATGCACTGTACGCGGCTTACGGCGCGGTGCAGGAAGATGTGGAGCGCACGGCGCAGCAGCCTGTTCCACTGCATCTGCGCAACGCGCCGACGGGGCTGATGAAGTCGCTCGGCTACAGCAAGGGTTATCAGTATGCCCACAATCTCGAATCCAAGGTCGCAGACATGCAGTGTTTGCCTGACAACCTAAAGGACCGTGTCTACTACCATCCGACCGAGGAAGGTGTCGAGAAGCGCCTCAAAGCACGGCTGGAGGAAATCAGGAGAGCAAAGAAAGCAACTGGCGACTAGCCGCTAGTTGCTAGCTACTGCCGTTTGATGTGCTCCTTCAGAATGCACTTGTCCATGACGACGAAGATGCCCGCCTGGCGCGCCTTTTTCGCCGCGTCGTGATGGACGACGCCTTCCTGCATCCAAATGGCGGGAGCCTTGATCTGGATGGCCTGCTCGACCACCTCGGGCACGGCATCCGGACGACGGAAAATGTTCACCATGTCAATCTTTTCCGGCACGTCGAGCAGTGACGGATACGCTTTCTCACTTTGCCACTCCTTGATGTTGGGGTTCACGGGAATGATGCGATATCCCTGCGATTGCATGTAGTGCGAGACGCCATAGCTGGGGCGCGTGGGCCTATCGGTGAGTCCGACCACGGCGATGGTTTTCGCTGATCGCAGCAGTTCGGTAATGCGGTCAACTTCGGTGGTGGACAAACGTGGCTCCTAGCGCTTCTTCAGTTTCGTAGTCAGCCGGCGATGGGGCTCGGGCGAGGTGGCCAAGACGCCCGACAAGTGCTCAACCTCCAACACGACCCGGTCCAGATCATCGAGCAGCGGCTTCAACAGATGCGTGACTCCACCGGCACGGAACTCAGTTACCAACGACCGGTAGTACCAAATAATTTTCGCCTTGGGGGCAGAGAATCGCGCGAAGGCCGACTCGCCGTTGTAACGCAGGTCGCGCAAGACGGCGCGCGCGTTGTACAGCTTGTCGGCCGCGGAGACGAAGCGCGTCTCAGAATCCTCGTGACGCACTCGTTTCAGGTAGCGGAACTTGCGCGTCTCCCAACTCTCCTTTTTCTTCGCGTCCTCGGTGTAGGAGTCGGTACAACCATCGACGATTTTAGCCACGCGCGGCCCGAAGATTTGATCGATCACTTTCAGCATCGGGCGCCCACCATGATCTTCGACGACATCATGCAAGAGGGCGGCGATGGCCATCTCCTCGTCGCCACCGTAGTCCATCACGATGGAAGCTACGCCCAGCAGGTGCGACAGATAGGGAATACCGCTCTTCTTGCGGTCCTGGTTGCGATGCACCTGGGCGGCGAACAGCAGAGCATGATCAAACCGAATGGAGAGCGGAATGAACTTGCGGTCGGGAGTGCTGGGCGGTCGAACGGCCATGCTTCAGGATAGCAACGAAGGCGGCGTGCGGGACTGTGGAAAACTCGGCATCAATGCGGGAATCAGGAACAATCTTGGCAAGCTTCGC
>JBKQKT010000606.1:0-3493 GCA_052147365.1 Candidatus Korobacteraceae bacterium
GTTTTTGTATGCTCGTCGGGCCGAGCATTGTTCGAGAATTCCGCGTGCTCCGCGCAATCCGCGGTTGCCTTCAATTCTGAAACATCTGTTGTCCCGCCCGGAACACATCTACATACGCCTTCACAGAATCGTCCGGCGTGCGCAGGAACTCCTCCGTGCCATAGACCCCACGCAGCTTCCCGGCGTCCATTAACCCGATGCGGTTCCCCAGCAGCAAGGCTTCGCCGACATCATGGGTCACGAAGACGATGGTCTTCGCCAACTTCTGCTGCAGCTTCTTGAATTCCAACTGGATCTCAGAGCGCGTGATGGGATCGAGTGCGCCAAACGGTTCGTCCATAAGAAGGATGGGCGGGTCGGCCGCAAGAGCCCGCGCCAATCCAACGCGCTGCCGCTGCCCGCCTGAAAGTTGATGAGGATACCGCTTAGCGAATTCCTCCGCCGGCAACCCAACCAGCGCCAGTACCTCTTCCACACGCGCATCGATTCGAGCCTGCTCCCACTGCTCCAGCCTGGGGACCAGGGCCACGTTGTCATGCACGGTGTAATGCGGGAACAAGCCCACGTCCTGAATGGCGTACCCGATTCTCCGGCGTAGCTTAATGATGTCCCACTGCGTAACCGGAATTCCGTCCACGCGAACTTCGCCTGTCGTCGGAGAATACAGGCGATTGATCATCTTCAGGCAAGTAGTCTTTCCCGAGCCGCTTCGGCCCAGCAGCATCAGCGTCTCGCCGGAGCGCACAGACAGGTTCACATCGGACAGTAGGGCCCGGTCCTTCGCGAGCCGGAAACTTACTTTAGAAAACTCGATGGTGGGGTTGGATGGCTCGCTCATTGGATGAAGGGGGCGTCGTGCGGCTCTAGCGTACCAGAAGTGCTTGCTCGAGTTATCGCAAGCCGCCCACAAACACAAATGCCGAAGCCAGTCGTCAACGACCAGCTCCGGCAAAGATCTTCGCAGGCTACCGAACAGAGGACACTAGTAGCGGCCCCATCCGCCGCCGCCACCACCGCCGCCCGAACGGCCGCGGCCTCCGCCTCCTCCGCCACGCCCACCACCGTAGCCGCCGCGTCCGCCGCCACCACCGCCGTCGCGGCGAGGCCGGTCCGCCTTCGGACGAGCTTCGTTCACGGTCAGATTACGGCCCCCGAGATTGGTGCCGTTCAGCGCCTCCATCGCCTTGAGCGCGGACTCGTCATCGGTCATCTCGACGAAAGCAAAACCCCTCGGCTGCCCAGTATCGCGATCGGTGATGATGCTGACCTTATCGACCGCTCCGTAGGCTTCGAACAATCCGCGCACCTGGTCTTCACTCGCGTCGAATGTTAGGTTCCCAACATAAATGTTTTTCATGGTTTTCCTCGCTTTACAATTGGGCCGCGATGCGAAACCTGCACCGGTCGCACACACGGCCTGGGGTTGGGTGATTGACGACTAAAGACTCGACGGACTGCCCGCGTCTAAGGCAAAGAGGGCAGCAATTCTGCCGCCCTCACTTGTAGTTGCCGGATTACAGGACCTGAACGTTCTCAGCCTGCCATCCCTTGGCGCCGCGTTTCACGTCGAAGCTGACGGCCTGGCCTTCCTGCAGCGAACGGAAACCGTTCGACTGTATGGCGGAGAAATGAACGAACACGTCTTCGCCGTTCTGCCGTGAAATGAAGCCAAAACCCTTGGCATCGTTAAACCACTTTACTGTTCCTTGTTCCATTTGTTTCTTTGAATATCCTTGTTGTTGATGTTGCGCAGGAAGATCGGAAGGTTGCAGGCAGAAATCGCTCGAAAACAGGAGGGATGGCTGCTCGACGCGCCGTTCGTACATACGCACAAGAATTATACATCAGCAAGCCAACATTCCCTCTTTTTTGCGGGACTTGCCGGTCGGGCAAGCCGAAAATGGCTCGTCGGCATCCCTCGTTTGGTATGGTCGCGCGAACTGCGAAAGAGGGGCAATTGGTCGCAAGTTCACCCGACCGTCTTCGTCCTCGGCCCCTGGCGGCGTTGTGCTGACCCGGAGTTTGCGTACCGGCGAAAGCTTTCGGCGACCGCCCTTGTCCTACGGGCGCCAAGCCGTCACGCCAGATCGAAGAGTAAGAATTCGGCTTGGCCGCTGCCGCTAGCGCTGGAGAGTTGCAGCTTGGATTCGCCACTGATGGCTGCGCCATCGCCCTTCGCCAGCTTCGTGCCGTTCACGTCGAGTTCCCCGCGCACCAACTGCACCCAGGCGTGCCGCCCGGACTTAAGCGCGAGTTCCAGCGTCTTGCCGCTGTCCAGCAGCGAGGCGTACACACTGGCATCCTGGTTGATGGTAGTCGAGCCTTCGCGCCCGTCGTGCGAGGCGATCAGCCGCAACCGATTTTGCTTTTCCTCAGCAGAAAAGCTCCGGTCTTCGTAGCTGGGCTTCAGTCCTTCTGCCTCGGGCAGCAGCCAGATCTGCAACAGGTGCACCGGCTTGCTGGACTGATTGACCTCGCTGTGCATCAGACCGGTCCCTGCCGACATGCGCTGTACATCGTTCTGGCGGATGGTCGCGCCGCGTCCCATGCTGTCGCGATGGCTCAACTCACCTTGGATGATGTAGGTGAGGATCTCCATGTCGCGGTGAGGATGCATCCCGAAACCCTTGCCCGCGCTGACGAGGTCTTCGTTGATGACCCGAAGGTCGCGGAAGCCCATGTGTTTGGGATCGTAGTAATCGGCAAATGAAAAACTAAAGTGTGTGTCGAGCCAGCCATGGTTGGCGTGGCCGCGCTCCTGTGATGGCCTGATGGTAATCATCTCATTCTCCTGGTTCAGGAGATAAGATGCTTTAACGTTAAAGAAAGATTCACGGCTTCGAGTATGCCTTGTGCGGCCTCGTTTCCTGCCTCCCGAGATTGCGGCAGAGGTCGCCCAGCCGTGCCTGTTCTTCCAGATTGAGGGCGCCGAGAAATTCGGCGATGGCCGCGGCATGTTTCGGGAAGATCCGTCGTATCAATGATTTCCCTTTGGGCGTCAAACCCACGATCTGCACCCGCTTGTCCTCTGGAGATGGCTCTCGCTTGGCAAGTCCTTGTTTTTCAAGGTTCCCAGCCACCATGGTCAGATTTCCGCCGGTGGTAAGGACTTTTTCGGCGACATCCGAGAGTGACATCGGTCCCAGATGATAGAGCGCTTCCAGCACGGCGAACTGAGTAAGGGTCAGCCCGGTACCGTCCAGAGTGTGGGCGGCAAAGTTGCGGGCAGCGTTGGCAGCGCGCATCAGCTTGACGTAGGTCACGAGCGCCAGGCGCCCCTGCGAGCGGGGAGATCGAGGTGCAGACATGCAGATATACTACAATATTAAAGCATCTGGGCACACGCCACCGGCGTCACTTCAGCCCGGCGTTCTCCGCCGCCAGTTTGGCGGTGGCGCTCCAGTCCGCGTCGTCCATGCCGCGGCTGATGGCGGTCAGCATATGGTCGCGAATCATGCTGGCTGCCGGCATAGGGGCATCCGCGGCTTCTGCC
>JBKQKT010000607.1:0-5688 GCA_052147365.1 Candidatus Korobacteraceae bacterium
CGCGACTTCGGCGTGAAGCTGAAGCTCAACCCGGTACGGCATGTGCTGGAAGGGAAACGCGTAGTGCTTATCGATGACTCCATCGTGCGCGGCACCACCAGCAAGAAAATCGTTCGCATGGTGCGCGACGCCGGGGCCAAAGAGGTGCACATGCGCATCTCGTGTCCGCCGACGATTTCTCCGTGCTTCTACGGTGTCGATACCCCTTCCAAGAACCAGTTGATTGCAGCCAACAAGTCTGTGGAGGAGATCCGCGAATACGTCGGGGCGGATTCGCTGGCTTATCTTTCGCTGGAAGGCCTGCGCAAGGCCGCCGGCGAAGGTGAGGAGGCGACCTATTGCACAGCCTGCTATACCGGCAAATATCCGACGAACATCGTGGAAGTTGAAGACATCGCGCCCGCGATGGCCGCGGGAGACTGATCCTTGGGACTGACGGCGAACTCCGGAGGTTACTGCCGATGAAGCTCCTGCCTGCTTTGCGACAACTGGTTCGCCGCATCCTGCGCCGCGAACCAGCGGAGCCACAAGACCCCTACGCCCGAGTTCTGGTGCCTGTCCTCCGAGGGCCTGCTGGACGCAGCTCCGCCATCGCGCTTGAGGAGCCTATCGAGCCGATCCAGACGGATGCCCGCAGCCGCCATTAGAAAACGAAAAAAGACTGAGCAGATTTGTGCCCACGGTGGGGAGGAATTCAACCTCGTTAGCCGATTGTGCCTAAACCGGGAGTGTCTACGCAGCACCGACCGAGCTATTCATCTTCGATAACGAACGTGAGGCCGCAGGTGGCAGCAGCGTGTCAGCTCTTGCTTTTCTGTCTGCCTTCGGTCGCGCAGTCAGCCGGCTAAGGGTCCGTTCCTCAAACAGCAGCCGCCGCAAGGTGCGGAGATCGTTCAGGACCCGGCGACTTCTGTTCATGTGAAACTCGAGCTTGTTCAGCGTGTACAGAGTGAGTTTCAGTGCCTCTGCGCGCCGCGGGAAATCTGACTCTCTCTGGATGTCAGCTTCAAGATCAAGTTTCGTTTCGAAGACAGTCTGTGCCAACAAGGTCATGAAGTCGTGGGCGTCCTCGATGCTGTCAAAGGGAGTTTGGGATCCTGGGGTCATCGCCGTTTCCTCTTCTTCAGAGTTCAGGCCTCGATAAGCCTTGGAGTTTACTTTGAGTCTCCCACCATTCTCGGAGTTCGTCTGTGACGTTTGGCACGAAGCCGCGTGACCGACGTGCCTCGGCATGATGCAATGCAGCAAACCCGTCACATGTGACGCGTCTCACTGATTATCCCGTCGTACCTCACAGGCAACGCCGACATGCCTCACAGACCACGTCCTTCCCGCCAAAGCATAATCACAACAAATAGGCGTCACCTTCCAGGTGCTATTGGTTCTCAAGGTCGCCACTTCCGTAGTCAAGTTCTGTAGCACCTCCGAGGCGCTGCCGTTCCAAGGAGAGGTAGAGCATGTTACAAGCTCTGCAATCACCGGCGCAGACGACATACGGGTTTATCCCGGGGCAGATTCTCTTCCTCATCCTTAATATCTTGGGTCTCGCATTTTTTGCCTACATTGTTGCGAAGCGCCTGACGCCGCTTCTTCGCGGCGAGCGCGATTTCCGTTTTGATCGGCCTCTGGTCCGGCTGGAAAAGGTACTGCAGTTCTGGCTAGGACAGTGGAAGCATCCGCGTTACCGGACGGCAGGGATTGTTCATATCCTTATTTTTACAGGATTCATTGTCCTTGCGACCCGTGCTTTCTCTCTGCTAATCCTTGGCATCTCTGAAAACCTTGCGCTGCCGGATTCCTCTGGTGGAATCGGCCACTTCTATGAGGTCATCGCCGACTATGCCGCGACCGTCGTCTTTCTCTGCATGGTGTTCGCGACGGTGCGGCGGATCGTTTTCAGACCAGCCCGCTACGAGGTACCGGCAAATTACGGGAAAAGCCACAAGGTTGACGCGATCTTCCTTCTGTCACTGATTGCGATATTGATGTTCTCCGAAAGCCTCTTCGAGGCCAGCAAGGCCGCGTCTTTAGCGCAACAAGGCCATGCAGAGTTCCTGGCTTCTTTCTCTCTGGCGTGGGTTTTGCAGAGCTCCCTCAGTTCAGCCTCGCACTCGACGCTCTGGAATCTCCACAGCGGCGCCTATCTTTTGGATGTCCTGACCTTTTACTTTCTCTTGTGCTATCGGCCTTTTGGAATTCAGTTCCACGTTGAGACTTCGTTGTTCAACGTGTACTTCGCGAAACTGGACAAAGGCACGGTCAAGCCCGTGCGTTGGGGCGTCAGCGATGAGCACCTCGATCAGGTGAAATCGTTCGGCGTTAAGACGTTCGAAGACTTCACCTGGAAGCACATGCTCGACTTCTATTCCTGTGCGGATTGTGGGCGGTGCTCCGACAACTGCCCGGCCAATTCGGTGGGAAGGCCGTTGTCGCCGCGGTTTATCAGCATCAAGGCGCGCGACTACAGCTTCCAGCACTATCCGATGTTTGGTAGCTTTGGCAACGGCAAGCCGTTGGTCGGCGACCTCTATTCAGAGGATGAAATCTGGTCCTGCACCACCTGCGGCGCTTGTGAGGAAGAGTGCCCCTTGTTGATCGAGTACATCGACAAGATCGTCGATCTGCGACGTGGATTGGTGGACGACGGAAATGTGCCCAAGTCCATCCAGAAAGCGCTGAAGGCCTTGGAGAGCCGCGGCAACCCCTACGGGAAGATGGAGAAGAAGCGCGCTGACTGGACCAAGGTTCAGGACTCCCCGGACATCAAAGTTCTGAACGGCCAAGCCCGCGCAGACACTTTGTACTTCGTTGACAGCATCACCTCCTACGACGACCGGATCCAGGCCATCGGACGTGCGACGGCGAGGATCCTGAAGGATGCCGGAGAGGATTTCGGAATTCTCGGCGCCAGCGAGAAAGACAGCGGCCACGATGTACGGCGTTTCGGTGAAGAAACGCTCTTCATGGCACTGCGCGACCACAACGTGGACGCCATCAAGGCGTCCGGCGTCCAGCGGATCGTGACCGCAGACCCCCACGCTTACAACGCGTTGAAGCACGACTACAGGGACATACCTCCAGTCGAGCACATCAGCCAGGTCATTGCGCGAGAACTGAAGACAGGCAAGATCAGGCTCACTAAGGTCGAGAACGAAAACAACGTCTACGCCTACCACGATCCGTGCTATCTGGGGCGGCACAACCAGGTGTACGACGACCCACGCGATGTGCTCGATGCCATCCCCGGCTTGAAGAGAGTCGAGATGAGCCGTTGCCGCGACCGGTCTTTCTGCTGCGGTGGTGGCGGACTGATGCTCTTCTACGAACCGAAGGAAGAGCAGCGCATGGGTGTAAAGCGCGTCCAGATGGCCGCCGAAGCGGGCGCCAACGTGATCGTAACCGCGTGTCCGTTCTGCATGGTGAACATGGAAGACGCCATCAAGGTCGCAGGAATGGAAGGAAAGATGACCGCCATCGACTTGGCGGAATTGGTTGACCAGCATATTGCGCGGGAAGGCCCGAAGCCGGGTGTAGTCAGAGAAGAATATGTAACAGCTTGAGTCCCGCTATACAGGCGGAAGAGAACAAGAACGACCGGGAGACGAACGTGGAAATTCTAGTTTGCGTAAGAAGAGTGCCAGATACATCAGAAAACGAGATTCAGCTCAACAGCGCCGGAGACGACATCGAACGCGACGACTTGGTCTATTCGGTGAATGAGCCGGACAACTACGCCGTCGAAGAGGCATTGCAGATCGCTGCCAAGGCCGGCGGCAACGTGACCGTCGTTACTGTGGGTGGTGAGGATGACGAAGAAGTACTGCGCCGTGAGATGGCGATGGGCGCCAATCAGGGCGTACTTCTCTCCGACAAATCCTTCGACGGATCGGACGGCAAGGGCATCGCCACCATCCTGAAGGCCTTCGTACAGAAGAACAAGTACGACTTGGTCCTGACCGGAATCCAGGCCGAGGACGGAGGCGCGCAGGTAGGCGGAATGCTAGCGGCGCTGCTCGATTATCCCTTCGCCTCGCTGGTGAACTCTATTGAAGTTCTCGATGGCAAGAAGCTGAAAGTCGGCCGCGAGATCGAGGGCGGCAACCGCGAGATGAACGAGATTGATCTCCCCTGCGTGCTCTCAATTCAAACCGGAATCAACGAACCACGCTACGTCGGTATGCGAGGCATTCGGCAGGTGGCGTCGGTAGAGATTCCGACTTATGGCGCCTCTGACTTGGCTGTTGACGGGGCCGCTGTCGGCGATACCGGAGCCAAGGTGAAACGCACAGACTACTTCGTCCCGGCGCTGGGCAAGGGAGCCGAAATGTTACAGGGCAGCCGGGACGAAATCGCCGAGAAACTGATCGAGTTGATAAAAGCCAAAGGAGGGTTGAACTGATGGCTCAGATTTTCGCCTACATCGTACACAGAGGCGGCGTTGTCGATGATTCAGCGGTCGAACTGGCAGCCGCAGCAAGAAAGATCGACCCGTCGGCAACACCCACGGCTCTCGTTGCCGGCTGGGGTGCAGAACTCGATGGCGTTTGCGAGACCCTGCGGGCTTCGTACGGCGAAGTATGGAGAGTCGCCAATCAAGCCTTGGCTTACCCCAACGCTGAACTCATCCGGCAGGCTCTCCTGAAGGTAGTGCCGAGGGGCAGCATTGTGCTGGTCCCTCATGCCCACTTCGGAATCGATTTGTCACCGGGACTTTCCATCAAGCTGAATTCCTCCTACGTCTCCGACGTGCTTGGCATCGACGGGGTTGACGGCAACTGGCTCAAGGTAATCCGGCAGGAGTTCGGCGGACAAGTTAGCGCTCATGTGAGATGTGATGTCTCGTCAGGTGCAGTCATCAACATTCGCCCCGGCGCATTCAAGCCGCAGGATGGCACTCCTGTCAGCGGCATCGTGGTGGACAAATCCGCGGAAGCCGGAACGCTAGCCGCGGGCCGCCGCTATCTCGAGACCGTCGTCGCTGAGGCAGGTGACGTCGATATCACCAAGCATGCCGTTCTCGTTTCCGTCGGCCGCGGCATCCAGGAAAAAGACAACATTCCCATCGCCGAGGATCTGGCCGATGCCTTGGGTGCGGCGGTGAGCTGCTCCCGACCCGTGGTTGACGCAAAGTGGTTGCCGAAGTCCCGCCAGGTGGGTTCATCGGGACAGACCGTCAAGCCCAAGGTGTACATGGCATGTGGCATCAGTGGCTCGTTCCAACATTTGGCCGGGCTCAAAGGCAGTCCGTTCATCATCGCCATCAATAAGAACCCCAAGGCCCCCATCTTTCAGGTGGCTGACGTTGGAATCGTCGCCGACATGCTGGAGTTCTTGCCGGAATTGACCAACAAGATCCGCGAAGCGAAAGGCGCCGCGGTTTAACAAAGAGAGGCAACGCCAATGATTACCAAGAAGACACTGAACCTAAGCTTGAAATCGCTTCGCGATTTTGCCAAGAAGCGCCTGACGGATGAAGAGCTCATCGCGTGGGATGAACGTGATGAATGTCCCGTAGAGATCATCCGTTACATGTCCAACCCCGACCAACTGGGCATTCAACTATTGTTCGTTCCGGAAGAGTACGGCGGCATGGGTGGAAGTACCTTCGACGTCTATCTCATCTGCGAAGCCATGGCCCGGATTGATCTTGGCGTAGCCACTTCCTTGTTTGCCACATTCCTCGGCAGC